>NZ_JBGNUW010000050.1:0-43236 GCF_041950495.1 Nonomuraea sp. MTCD27
TCCGCAGCATAATCACGAATGGTCGTGTGCCCACACTTTGGGACTCCGGAAGTTATCCACAACCATGCCGACCAGCACTTTCGCTCAACGATCAAGGCTTATGTGCCCGCGAACTGCGAAACTCGGGATGCTGGCGAGGGCATGGTGGCCTCTTCCGCGTCTCACACCAAGGGGCCGCGCTCGATCTGACGGCCCCGTCGGGTGAAGCGCGGGGCGTCGCCTCGGTGACGCCGGTCTCTCACCCCCAGGGCAGCGGAGTGCCGACATCGGGCGCGGCCGAGATGTCCCGGCCGCCGGCTAAGTTCGACGGGGCGGAGGGGGCGGTGAGGTCGCGGAAGATGTCGGTGCCGGGCCGCCGCGAGCGTCAGCAGTACGGAGAGCACCTCGGTGCCCAGCGGGCATTCCGAGGGAGAACGTCTGGTTCCAGGACAGGCCCGTGGTGTCGAGACTGCTGGTGAACGTCCGCGCGAACCCGGCCGGACCTTCCCGGCCAGCAGCCTGTTCATGATCGGGGCCAGACCGAGTACGAGAGACAGGGGCAGCGTCCCCTCCCACTCGGAGAAGTTCCTGATCAGCGGGTACGGCGGCGGGGTGCCAGGACCTCGGTGACCTTGGCGATGGCTTCGGCACCGGGTTTGACGTCGCGCATGGCGGTGCGGGGGTTCTTGTGGCGGGTCTTGCCCATGATGAGCTGCAGCGGGACTTCGGCTTCGCCGAGGTGGGTGGCGGCGCTGTGGCGCAGTTGGTGCAGGTCGAGCCCGGCGTACTTGTCCCGTAGGAGGCGGGTCGCGGTCGTAGCCCAGGCGGGCGCGGCCGGTGTGCGGGCAGATGTCGGCGGCCGCGGGGCGGCGGGCCGGGACCGGGCGGCGTTCGGACAGGAACAGCGGGCCGTGCGTGCGCGTGTTGCCGTCGGGGAGCCGGAGGAGGCGGGGTAGCAGGTGGGCGGTGCCGCTGTCCCAGTACACCCACTCGGTGGCGTCGCCCTTGGAGCGGACAGGGGCGCGGCGGTGCTCCAGGTCGAGGTCTTCGACGTTCAGCGCGAGGATCTCGGCGGCCCGGGCGGCCGTTTCGTACAGCATCCGCCACAGGGTCTTCTCCCGGAGCGGGATGTCGCGGCAGGGACAGCAGCCGATGGATGGTGGTCTTGGCGACCGCGCGGGTCTCGTCAGCGCTCTCCTTACGGCGTTCGGCCTCAGCCGGGACCGACGGTACGGCCCAGTGCTTCTTGGCGCGGCACCAGGCCAGCCAGGAGGTGACGGCGGCGCGGTTGCGGTTCCAGGTCGCCGGCGCGCTGATACCCCACAGCTCGGCGAACACGGCGCCGATCTCGGCGTCGGTGACGTCGGCGAGCGGCCGGTCGCGGCCGAGCCGCTCGATGGTGCGGTCGATGGCCGAGGCGTAGGCGCGGTGGGTGTTGGGGTTGGCGGTGCGGGGGGTGGCCAGGAAGGCGTCGGCGGCCGCGGCGAGCGTGACGTGCCCGCCGCGCAGGGCGGTTACCTTCGGCGCGGCGCTCATGCCGGCCGCCGCGCGATGCCCGGTGCGATGTACCGGATAACGTGCCGGAGTCGCGCACCTCCCCAGCGAGGAGTGTTCCTGGTCGCCGCGCCACCATGACCGCTCATGTACGTGATGCGATTCGCCCACCACGCCTATCCACGCGCCCGACCGTATCCTGGCCGGCTTCGCCGCGCACACCTCATCGCCGAGCCCTCGTCATGGCCGACAGAATGATCAGCGGTTGACACGTTGCCGACAGATCATCGCGACGGCGAGGGCCATGCGGATCCACGCGCACCAATCCATGGCCAGATAGCCACACCGCAACCGACTCCACTTCCAGCCCAGCGGTCAGCCGCCCTCGAACCCCTGCAGCAACCATCGCCGCCCTGCGACGTCCAACGACAACACCAGCACCCCCCGAACCCTGCTCCGAACACGGCCTGCCCCCGATAACGCCACATATCGAGCCGAGCCTCGAACGGCAGATCCTCCCGCCACCACTGCCGTGTCCTCACCCACGCCCCAGCACCTCCTCCACCCAGTAGAAGCGTGCCCGTCCACCGCGGCGTGTCCAGGTGAACGTCGCCGGGCGGCCCAGAAGGAAGACCAGGTTGTCATCCTCAACGGTGACGACCTCCACCAGCCGCTCCTCTCCCATCCCGCCAACGTAGGCCGCCGAGCTACACCGGCCAGCCCGACGCGCCGCCACCCCCGCCACCTTCGTCCTGCCACAACCCCTCATCGCCGGACGCCACCACCGCACATCCCCAACGCGGCGCCGAGGGATGCCAGGGTAAGCGTGGAGTGAGCCGGGGCAGCCGCTCCCCCACCAGCGGATCTGCAGGTGCCGCTCGACAAGGAAACCGTGAGCGGAAAGGCCGACACGACGCCGTACAGCGCGCCAAGGAGATCGGCGGCATTGTCGGCCCGTCAAACCACAGAATCCGTCTTCGACGGTCTGCACGGGCGAAGCCCGTTCCCCTCGGGTCCTTACGAAAAGATAATAAAATCTATGCTGCCGCCTTTACATTGTAGATTAATACAGCCGCGTTGCTGAGTGCCTTCATCGCCGAGGGCGAGAATGCCTCCACTCCGGCCCGGCTGCGAATTCTGGCTGGTCTACCTCCCTGAGGGCGTCGGCCTCGGCCTGCTGGGCGTCGAGGGTGAAGCCTGCTGCGATGATCGCGTCCACGTGCCGTAAGTCCCCGAGCCCTGGCAATCGCCTCACCGTGGTGGCGGATCGCCCCGCGCGGACGTCCAGCGCAACCGCGCGGCCCTGCTCGAAGCGGCGCAGCGGCACTTCCTGACGTACGGGGTCGGCACCTCTTTGGAGGCAGTGGCCATGGAGGCCGGCCTCGGGCCCGGCACGCTGTACCGGCACTTCCCCACCCGGGAGGCGCTGCTGGCGGCCGTGCTGCAACCGCGCTCGGAGGAACTGGTGGCCCGCCAGGCGGACATCGCGCAACTCGGCGACGAGTGCGAGGCGTTGCGGCAATGGTTGCGGGCGATGGAGGACTACTTCAGCGCCTTCAGCGGGCTGCCGAAACCACTCATGGCCGCGGCCAGAGCACAGGTGCCAGACAATCCGCTCACCCTCCCCTGTGACACCCTCATTGCCACGACCGACGAATACGTGCGGGCCGCGCAGTTCACGGGGCGGGTGCGAGCCTCGGTGACCGGGTACGACCTGTTCCTCGCGTCCGTCTCCAGTGAAGAACACGTGCGGCACCCGCGCAGACGTCAGCCGCTTGAACTGCGGACAGGCGGTTCGCTCGATCCACGTCATCCCAAGGCCGTCCCTCGCCTCGATCCCAGCGTCCAGACGCCGGAAACCGTAGCGACGATCAACTCCAGCAGATGCCTTGTTCACCAAAAACGCAATCAATCCCAGCGGAGGGTCACATCATCCGAGAAACGCCCCCTCTGACTAGCAGTTCAGCAGCCCACTGTCCCTTTCTCCCGTACGTGGTCTACCCCCAGAACCGGCGCGCCTGCAGGGCGACCAGCTCGACCAGCGATGCGGCGAACGGGCCGGCCTGCTCGGCGGGCAACGCCTTCAAGGCGCCCTGGAAACGGGCGTGCGCTTCGGGGAAGAGCTCCCGGGCCCGTTCCTCGGCCAGGCGTGCCCGCTCGGCGCCCTCCATCAGCCGTGCATGCTGAGCGAGATAGTCCGCGCGTTCGCGCAATCATCCGACCTGGACCCTTCCGACGTAGCCGGGACCTGATACACGCCAGCCCCGGCCACGTCGCGAAGCGGTCACACCAGCCGGGTGACCTTGCCGGTGTCGAGCGAGTAATACCCGCCCACGATCTTGAGATTCCGGTCGGCGATGCGCGGGGCGAGCAGCTTGTCGGCCTTGAGTTCGGCCACGACATTGGTGGTGTTGATCCGGATCATCCTGTCCACGTCCCCGCGGGCTTGCTCATAGGCCGGTCGCAGGTCGGTGACGATGCGGTGCAGGTGGCCGGGAAGCTTCGTGCCCGTCTTGAGGGCGTGGGCGGCGGCGGTGACCGCGCCGCAGCGCTGGTGGCCGAGCACCATGATCAGGGGTGTGTCCAGTTCGGCGGGGCCGTACTCGATGGCGCCGGCGATGAGGGGGTCGATGGTCTGGGCGGCGCTGCGTACGGTGAGGATGTCGCCGATCCCCGTGTCGAAGACGATCTCCGGGGGGACGCGGGAGTCGATGCAGGAGACGACCACCGCGTACGGTTCCTGCTTCTGGGCGACCTCCGCGCGCCGGCCGAGGTCCTGGTGGGGGTGGGTGGAGGCGTCGGCGGCCCAGCGCCGGTTGCCCTCGCGCAGCTTCGCCCACGCCTCGTCCGGGGTGGCGGGCCGGCGCGCGGAGGGTCGTGCGAGGCTGTGCGCCGCCCCGCCGTCTAACAGGACCTGTCCGGCGACCAGTCCAGCGGCGAGCAGTACTGTACGACGGCCCATGATCTTCTTAGGCATGGGATCCAGTATGCAGTACACCGACTACGCGTTGATCGCCGGGGCGCCCTCACGGACCCGCGTCACCCTGTTTCCGCGCGGAAAGACCGGTAAAGCGTTGGACGACACCACCCTCCAGGCAAAGGCCCCCGCCCCGGAACGTGTCCCTAGACCTCGATGGAGAAACCATGCGAAAGAGCAGCGCCACCAGCGTTCTGTCCACTGTCCTCGCCGCAGCCCTGGCGACTCCACTGGTCGCGTTGGCGGCGGCCCCTGCCCAGGCCGCCGCCTCCACTCAGGCGGCCGCAGCGCTCGCATGCGAGTTGCACCTCGGCCCCACCACCAAGAGCGGCAGCACCATCGTCGGGTTCGGCAGCCAGTCACAGGACTGCGGCACGAGCGGCACCTCCACGCTGGTCATCCAACGCAGCCGCTGGTACGGCTGGCAGGACCTCGCCAACACGACGGTCACGGGACGCGGCTACGACGCCTACGTCCGTTACAACTGCTCGGGCACGGGAACCCACACCTATCGCACCATCCACGTGGGCCGGACGATCGGCGGCAGCCCGGCGTTCAAGGAGTCCAACCACCTGCGCGTCTCCTGCTGACAGTCGGTTCGACACCAGCGGCACACGGTAGGCAGACTGCGGAAGATCTCCGACCGTATCCGGGTGAGCGCCTGACAGACAGCACTGCGGGGCCCCGCGCCTGCTCCCGGGATCCGGGCCCCGCCTGTACCGCGTCGCAAACGCAGCCACGAGGCTCTGACCTGTGGTTTGCCGGGACCTGGACCCGCAAGCAAATCGCGGGGCCTTCAGCTTCGCGATGGCGGATGGCGGCCTTCACCCTGCCGCGCCGGTTCGACCCGAGCCTGGCCCGGGCCGGCTTTCGCAACAGCCGCAACAGGCGGGCCTTCTCGGGTGTCGCGCAGGCGTACGCGGGAGCCGGGTGCGCGAAGACGATGGTCGGGGCAAGGGCGGCGAGGAATCGTCATGGCAAGCTTGGTCCGGCCACCCCGGCGATCAGGCGAGCCGACGGGCGACGCCGCAGCAATTCTCCTTCAAGATTCAGTAGATGCGGGTCCGAGCCGGGCCAGGTGGGCGCGGATGGTCTCGACGTCCACGCCCCCTTCGTCGCCTTGGTCGGTGCCGAGGTCGCTCAGGATGGTCAGCGTCCGGGACCAGTGGTGGCGGGCCTGTTCGTACTGGCCGAGTGCGGCGTAGGCGTGCGCGAGGCCGTCGTGGGCGCGGGCCTCGTCGCCCGGTTGATCGAGGTCCGAGGCGAGCTGCCGGGCCTGGTCGTGGCTGTCGAGCGCCTGGTCGTCCTGCCCGCAGGCGTGCTGCAGCCGGCCCATGCCGTGCACGGCCTCGAACTGCCAGTTGCGGTTGCCGATCTCGCGGGCGAGGTCGAGTGCCTGCTGGTAGCAGTCGCGGGCCTGCTGGTGACGCTTCTGCATGCGGTGCAGATCGCCGAGCGCGGTGACGCTGTCGAGCTCGCCGAGCCGATGGTGCGTGGCGCGCGCCAGGTCCAGGGCCCGCGTGAAGTGTTCGGTGGCGGGCACGTGCTCGCCCCGGCCGAGGTGGATGTGCCCGAGCCCGAGCAGGGCGCGCATCTCACCGGTACGGTGGCCGATCGTCCTGGCGATGTCGAGCGCCCGCACCAGGTTGTCGCCGGCCGGCTCGGGCCGTCCCGTCATCCGGTGGATGTGGCCCAAGCCGATCAACGCGTCCAGCTCGCCGGTCCGCTGCCCGATCTGCTGGGCGAGGTCCCGCGCCTGCGTGAAGTCCTCGGCCGACTGCTTGTACTGCCCGTGGATCGCGCGGAGCAGGCCCAGGGTGTTCAGGGCGCGCAACTGGCCGGAGCGGTTGCCGATGGCGCGGCCGATGTCGAGGGCACGCGAGGTGTCCTCCATGGTGATGGTGTACCGGCTCTGCTTGTAGCGGATCTCGCCCAGCCCGAGCAGCGCCTCCATCTCGCTCGTACGGTCGTCGGCGGCGCGCGCGGCGGCCAGCGCCCGCGCGTGCAGCGTCTCGGCCTCGGCGTAGCGGCCACGGGTGCGCAGGCACCGGTGCAGGGTGACCGACAGGTGCTGGAGGTGCTCGGGGAAGCCCTGCTCGGCGGCGTGCTGGGCCAGGGAGAGCAGGTTGACCAGCTCCGCGTCCAGCCAGGCGGTGGCCTGCGCCGCATCGGCCATGGACACGGTGCCCGAGGGCGGGAGCGGGCGCGTGTCGGCCTCGTAGGGGTAGAGGCGGTCCATCGCCGCCGACGCGCCCTGGGCGTAGTGGTCCAGCAGCCGGTTCAGCGCGGCGCGCCGATCGGCCTCCGGCTCCTCCTGCGCGGCCACCTCGGCGGCGTGCGTGCGGATCAGGTCGTGGAAGCGGTAGCGGCCGGGCACCGGCTCCTGCATGACATGCACCTCCAGCAGCCGATCCAGCAGCGCAGAGGCGTCCTCGACGCTGGTGGCCAACAGCGCGGCGGCCGCGTCGGGCGGGATGTCCACCCCGGCGTGCAGCCCCAGCAGCCGGTACGGGCGTCGCTCGGCGGCGGTGAGCTCCCGGTAGGACAGGTCGAGCGCGGCGACGACGCTGCGCTGCCCGGCCCGCAACTCGCTCAGCCGGCGCTCGTGCTCCTCCAGGCGTCCCAGCAGGTGTGCCACGGTCCAGGTCGGATGCGCCTTCAGCCGGGCCGCGGCCAGCCGGATCGCCAGCGGCAGCAGCCCGCACCGATGCACCACCTCGGCCAGCGCCTCGCGGGGGGCGTCCGCGACCCGTTCCGGCCCCGCGGTGCCGGCGAACAGCGCGATCGCGTCCTCGGCAGGCAGCACGTCCACCGACACCGTACGCACGTCATTCAGCTCGACCAGCCGCCGCCGGCTCGTCACCAGCACCAGGCAGCCTCCCGCGCCCGGCAGCAGCGGCCGCACCTGGGCCTCGTCGGCGGCGTTGTCCAGCAGGATCAGCATCTTCCGGCCGGCCAGCACGCTCCGGTAGAGCGCGGCCCGGTCGTCGACGTGCTGGGGGATCGACTCTCCGGCGACGCCCAGCACGTCCAGCACCCGGGCCAGGGTGTCGGCCGGGTCGGCCGGGGCCATGCCCTGGGTGTAACCGTGCAGGTCGACGAACAGGTCGCCGTCCGGGAAGCGGGCGGCCAGCCGGTGCGCGGCGTGCACGGCCAGCGCGGTCTTGCCGACCCCCGCCATGCCGTCGATGGCGGTGATCACCACCGTGGACGCGCCGCCGGCCTCGTCCAGCAGGGCCAGCTCCCGCGCCCGGCCGACGAACTCCACGTCGGCGGGCAACTGCCGCGGCGTCGGACGCAGCAGGGGCGGGGGCTGTTCGGCTCCGCCCGCGGCGCGCTTCAGCAGCCACAGCTCCTCGGCCCCCAGGCCCAGAGCCTCGGCCAGCAGCCGTACCGACGCGTGGCGCGGCCGGCGCAACTCACCCGTCTCCAACCGGCGGACGGTGCGGACGTTGACACCCGCCCGCTCCGCCAGCTGCGCCTGGGTCAGCAGGGCGCGATCACGCCAGGTGCGCAGCAACGTGCCCAGGTCCGGCTCCTCCTCCGGAGGGCTCGCATGAGGTCGGTCACTCGCTCCTGACAGCATGACGACATCTCCCGCGCGCACCGGCTTGGATCAGGGTCAGACTACGGTAAACGCGGCGAGTCAGGGCGCGGTTCACCGGCCCGCCACCCGCGCCGATCCCCGCGGCCGGGCGCTGGACGGACACGTCGTCGTCCTTCGTTGTCCGGCGGCGACGATCGCAACGTCTGGGTGCGCAGCCTCGACACCGGGCAACTTCTCGCCGACCCTTCGCCGGCCACACCGACATCACCACCGCTCTGGCGGCGGACGGTCGTCGACGCCATCGGCCCGAACCTCCTGCCGTACACGATCGGCACCCCCGCCTGCTACGGCCTCGCGGGTCGGGCCGGCGGTCGGATCGGTCGAGACCGGGGTCAGGGGCGGGCCGGCCCGCGGGGCCACCGTGCTCGCAAGCTCGACCGACTGGGACTACACCGGCCCGTTCCTGCTGCCCGACGGGCGCGAGATCGAGGCGACGTGATCCGGTCCAGTGATCGGGCCCGTGGCGTCAGAGGAGCGGCAGGCGACCGGCGTCGCGCCACGCCTCGTACTCGGCGCGGCTGTCCGGGCTGAGCGGGTAGTAGTCGGACAGCCGGGCCCCTTGTTCGAGCCGCATCCGGCTGAACTCCTCCCAGTTCTCGTGGTCCTCGGCCGACTGCACGAGCTCGAGCGCCTTGCCCGAGGGCACGATCACCGCGCCGTCGTCGTCGGCGACCACGACGTCGCCGGGCAGGCAGAGCACGCCGCCGGCGGCGACCGGGACGTCGTACGCCCAGGGGAACAGGTCGGTCTGGGAGGCGTAGTGCGGCGTCGTGCCGGTGCACCAGATCGGCACCCCGAGCTCGCGCACGCGCCCGGAGTCGCGGATGCGCCCGTCGACGACGATCCCGGCGCCGCCGCGACGCTTGAAGTAGCGGACGAGCATGTCGCCGAAGCAGCCGGTGAACGAGCTGCCGTAGGCCTGGACGACGAGCACGTCGCCCTCCTGCACGGTCTCGAGTACGGCCCACAGGGCGGTGTCGCGCTCGACGTACTCCTGGCCCAGGCCGCTCGCGACGTCCTCGCGCTGCGGCATGAACTGCAGCGTCAGGGCGGAGCCGACGACGCTCCTGCCGCGTTCGAGCGGGGCGGGACCCTGGACGGCGGTGCGGGTGATGCCCATGCCGTTGAGCTTGGCGCAGGCCGTGGCGGCGCTGACCGCCTTCATGCGGCGCAGGATGTCGGGGTCGGCCCGGTCGAAGGGCTCACCGCGGACGGGCAGGGGCCAGACGGCCGACGGCGACTCGGGGGCGGTGTTCATGCGTGGTTCTCCTGAGCGGTGCGGACGAAGTCCTGGTGGGAGGCGCGGTGGACGCGCCGGGTGATCTCGAGGTCGAGGGCGATCCGCGTGCGCGCGGGCAGCAGCACCTCGATCCGCGAGGCGCCGACGGCGACGCGGTGGCGCGTGGCCGGGGCGGGCGGGATGTCGTATCGGCGGTCGTCGCCGGGGTAGCCGGGCTCGGCGGTGTCGTGGCCGGCGCTGACGATCTCGTCCTCGCCGAAGGCGCCGGCCTGGACGACGGCGAGCTGGTCGTCGTCACCGAGGTTGACGAGGTCGAGCGCGACGCGGCGTTCCTCGACCGCCCTGACCAGGGCCGCGACGCCGGGCGGCAGGCCGGGGCGGCCGCGCGCCCCGTCGCCGACCAGGACGCGGGCGAGCGCGAGGCCGCCGTAGTAGACGGCCGGTGGCGCGCCGGTCACGAGCTGGCTCAGCACCTCCGTCACGACGGGGTTGAGCCGCTGCCAGAAGTGGATGTCGCCGTCCGCCGGTTCGCCGGGGGCCTGCGCGATCAGCGCCATCCGCCGCAGGACCTGGGCGAGGGCCAGCTCCAATGCGCGTTCCGGGTAGTCCGGGTTGCGTCCGGCGAGGTAGCCGATCCAGGGCGCCTCGTGGCCCTGCTCCTCCTTGTCGTGGAACCAGCGCACCGCCTCCCAGTCGGAGTCGGAGGCGGCCCGCAGCCGTTCGATGCGCGGGTCGTGGGCGATGTCGCCGCGCGCCCACGCGAGCCAGAGCACGGGCGCGAGCGGCACCGGGTGCCGGTCGAACCAGCCCCGGGGGCCGTGCCGGTAGGGCACGAGCAGCTCGCGGGTGCTCTCGCCGGCGCCGAGCCGCTCGGCCCAGCCGGGGCCGAGGCTGCCGCGGGTGGCGATGCGGTCGGCGACCTCGCCCTGCGCCATCACGGCGTCGAGGGTGCCGCCGACGAGGTCGAGCCGGTCGAGCGTGCCGGTGAGCACCACGGTGTTGAGCGCGGCGACCGTGGCGGCGGGCGCGATCGAGTGCAGGCCGTGCGGCCAGGTCCAGCCGTAGTGGCCGCCGTACCAGGCGCCGCCGTGCAGCTCGCCGACGGTGCCGCCGGGGCCGACGTTGTCGGGCAGCACGCCGCCGTTCGCGGCCGCGCGCTCACGCCAGGCGTCCACGTACTCGAGCACCCATGCTTCGAGGCGCGGGTCGTGGTCGTAGAGCCAGGCGTTGACCGCGAGGGTGGTCGCGGCGAGGTTGACGGCGGTGTCGCCGCGCCCCATCCGCTCCTGCATCGCCTGCCCCATGGCGCGGGCCGCGGCCGGGTCGCGCAGGTCCTCCCAGTCGCGGACGCCGGGGACGTCGAGCAGCGGCAGGCCGTAGATCTCCATGCCGGGCTGGTCGGCGCGGTACTCCTCCCAGTCCTCGCCGACGCCCCAGCGCGGGCCGCCGGAGCCGGTGTGCGGGGCGACGATCGTACGGGTGAGCGGGTCGTAGTTGCCGGCGCCGGGCAGGTAGAGCTCGGCGAAGCGGCGCGCCCGCGCCCGGAAGGCGGCGTCGCCGGGGTCCGCGGCGCAGATCGACAGGAAGAACGGCAGCGACTCGCCCTGGTGGAACCAGTCGTAGCCGAGCTCGTACTCCTCCCGGACGAAGCCGAACTCGGTGAGCTGCCGGGTCACGCCCTCCCAGTGGTGCTTGGCCGCCTCCAGCAGGTCGCCGGACCCGCCGAGGCGGTACAGCACGGGCCAGTTGAAGAACGGCTCGTAGAAGTCGTCGACGCCGTCGCGGCCGTACATCCGGCCCCGGTAGCGCAGGCGGCCGTCGGGCTCGCAGAAGCGCCGCTCGAACTCGCGCCAGGCGCGGTCGAGGCGGGCGAGCAGCTCGCGCTCCAGGACCGCCCAGCGGGGCAGCTCGCGCAGGGGCACGGTGGCGGAAATCCTGATCATCCCTTGACCGCTCCCGAGGTGAGGCCGCCGATGATGCGCTTTTGCAGCAGCACGTAGAACACGAGCGCGGGTGCGACCGCGAGCAGCATGTTCGAGTAGACGATGGTGAAGTCGGTCGAGTACTTGCTGACCGCCGCGAACACCCCGGTGGTCACCGTGTAGACGCCGGATCCGGGTCCCAGGATGATCCGCGGGTTCACGAAGTCGGACCAGACGCTCACGGAGTTGAGCACGACGGCGGTCGCGACGGCCGGGCGCATCAGCGGGAAGATGATGCGCCAGAACGTGCCCATCCGGCTCGCGCCGTCGATCCGGGCGGCCTTGTCCAGCTCGCGCGGGATGCTCTGCACGAACGCGGTGAACAGGAACACCGTCGTGGGGATCG
This sequence comes from Nonomuraea sp. MTCD27, assembly GCF_041950495.1. Classification (NCBI taxonomy): domain Bacteria; kingdom Bacillati; phylum Actinomycetota; class Actinomycetes; order Streptosporangiales; family Streptosporangiaceae; genus Nonomuraea; species Nonomuraea sp. MTCD27. The sequence continues at coordinate 11,626 of NZ_JBGNUW010000050.1, forward strand.
TCAGCGCCGTCTGGAACAGGACGAGCCCGGGCACGGTGCCCATGAGGCCGATGGTCCGCAGCACGTAGATCACCGGGATGACGATCGCCTGGCTCGGGATGAACAGGCCCATCAGCAGCACGAGCAGCACCAGGCGGTGGCCGCGCCGGGTCCCGCGGGCGATCGCGTACGCGGCCGGCCCGGTGACCAGGATGGACAGCACGTTGACGGCCGCGACGAGGAGCGCGGTCGTGCCGTACGCGCCGAGCACGTTGAAGTCGGCGGAGGTCGCGGCCCGCACGATGTTGTCGAGCGTGAACCCGTCGGCGGGCACGCCGAACGGCGAGCCGACGATGTCGTCCTGGCTCTTGAACGCGTTGGTCGCGAGCAGGTAGAGCGGAGCGGCCATCACGGCGGCGAGCACGACGAGCACCACGCCGCGGAGCAGGCGGGCGGTCATGCGGCCACCGCCTGCTCGCCGCGCCGGCGGAGCTGGGTGACGACGACCGTCATCGCGATGATCGCGATCATCAGCACGACCGACTGGGCCGCGCCGTAGCCGAGCTGCGAGCGGCTGAAGGAGGTCGTGAGGATGGTGAACACCGACGTCTGGGTGGCCCCGGCGGGCCCGCCGGCGGTGAGCGCGAGGACGAGCTCGTAGACCCGGAGCAGCCCGATCGCCGCGAGCACGACGTTGAGCGTGACGGTCGGCGCGAGCACGGGGAGCTTGACCCGCCAGAACGTCTGCCAGGGGCCGGCCCCGTCGATGACCGCCGCCTCCAGGAGCGAGGCGTCGATGGTCTGCAGGCCGGCGAGGTAGAGCACGACGTTGACCCCGAAGCTGGCCCAGATGATCACCACGACGGTGGTGGCGGTGGCCCATACGGGGTCGGCCAGGAAGGGCAGCCGCTCGACGCCGAAGCCGGTCAGCAGCGCGTTGACCGCGCCGTTGCTGCCGAGGATCGACGCCCAGAGGAAGCCGAGGATGACCGGCCCGATCACGTACGGCGAGAAGACCAGCACGCGCATGACCGTGGTGACGCGGTTGCTGCGGTTGAGGAGCACGGCGATGCCCAGGCCCAGCGCGTTGCAGGCGATCGTGCCCACGACGGCGATCACCGCGGTGAAGCCGGCGGCCCGCAGCACCTCGGGGTCCTGCACGAGCCGCTCGTAGTTGCGGGTGCCGACCCACGACGGCGGGATCGTGAAGCCGTCCCAGTTCGTGAGGCTGAGGTAGACCGCGATCGCGATCGGGACGAGCACGAACAGCGTGACCAGCGCGAGCGCCGGCGCGATCATGACGGCGTCGGTGAGCAGGTCGAGGCGGGCGCCCCGGACGCGGCGGGTGGCCGGCGCCGCCCCGGCGGCACCGGCCCGAGTGCTGCTAGCCGGCATTCAGATCCCACCACGAGTCCAGCGCGGCCGCCGCCTTCGCCGGTGCGGTGCCGACGTAGAGAGCCTGGACCTGCTTGTTGAGCTCGTCGCCGAACCCGCCGGGGATCGTGGGGCCGGAGGTGCCGAGCACCAGTCGGGGCGCGGCGTCGTGGATCGCCGCGACCTGCTGGTTGAGCGGGCTGCCCTTGTACGGGTGCCCCTGGCGGAAGTTGCCCTCCGAGGCGAGCGACGCGGCGACCGCCGCCTTGTCGCTGACCAGGTACTTGACCAGGCTCAGCGCGAGATCCTGGTGCTTCGAGGCCTGCAGGATCGAGTACGGCTGCGCGGGCCCGCCGAGCTGCCCGGCCGGCCGGCCGTCGAGCGACGGCGCCGCGAAGACGCCCACGTCGAACGAGGGAGCGGCCTCGTCGATGGAGGGCACGATCCAGTTGCCGATCACGTACGTGGCGGCCTTGCCGGAGGTGAACCCGTCGATCGAGTCCTGGTACTTCAGGCCCAGCGCGTCCCGGTCCACAAGCCCGTCGGCGATCCAGCCGGCGTAGGCGTCGAGGTAGTTCTTGTACGGGCTCGCCGCGAAGGTGGCCGTGCCGGCGTTGCGCTGGGCGTAGAAGTCGCCGGACCCGAGGAGCTGCGGGTTGGCCAGCATGGCGAACTGCGCTCCGGTGACCCACTCCCCCGCCGTCTGCAGCGGGAGGTAGCCGGCCTTCTTGAGCGCCTTCAGGTCCTGGGTGAACTCCTCCAGGCTGGCCGGCGGCCCGTCGATGCCGGCGTCGGCGAAGGCCTTCTTGTTGTAGAAGACGAGCGACTGGATCTGCGCGCCGGTGGCGACCTGCCAGATCTTGCCGCCGACCTTGTTCTCCTGGACGAGCGGGGTGTCGAGCACCCAGTCGTCCTCCGGGAAGGCGAGCAGCTGCGGCGCCACCACCGGGTCGAGGTTGCTGGCGACGATGTCGGGCACGTCGCCCGAGGCGAGCTCCTGCTGGAGGGTCGCCTGGACGTCCTCCGCGCTCGGCACCTCGATGGTGACCTTCACCCCCTTGTTCTGGGCGACCCAGGGCTGGACGAGTTTCTCGTAGTACTGCTTGGTCAGGACCGGGGTGATGTTGGCGAGGATGCGGAGCTCGCCTCCGCCCTCCTCGGCGCCACCGCTCGCGCATCCGGTCAGGAGTCCGGCCGCCATCGCCGAGCCGAGCAGGATCGCGACGCCGCGCATGCTGTATCGCATGATTTTCCCTTGCTAAGACAATCGCCTATCGATAGGCGAGTGGCACAGTAGACCGTGGTCCATCTGTCTGGCAAGCCTAGGACGACGACCGGTCGGTCCCGAGGTCGCCCGCCGCGTGCGCCGCGAAGGCCACCGCGGCCACCTCCGGATCGCCGCTGACCAGGGCGTCGATGAGGTCGGCGTGCCAGCGGACGACCTGGGCCCGGTCGCCGAGGTAGGAGGGGTCGCCGATCGCGCGCTGGCTGATGAGCATGGGTTCGAGCGTGTCCCAGAGCCGGGCGAGCACGGAGACGCCGGTGGAGGCGATCACGCTGCGGTGGAACTCGACGTCGAGCTTGCGGAAGGCCGCCCAGTCCCCCGAGGCGACCACCTTCTCCATGCGCGCGACGATCGCGCGCAGCCGGGCGAGGTCGGTGGCGGTCGCGGCCGTGACGGCGAGGCGGGCACCCGCCGCCTCGATCGAGGCGCGCATCTGCCGCGCGATCGCGAACTCCTCGGGCGAGATCTCGGTCACGTAGCTGCCGTGGCGGGGCACCGAGACGACGAGCCCCGCGTGCACCAGCCGCTTGACCGCTTCACGGACAGGCGCCTGGCTGATGCTGAGCTGCCGGGCGATCTCGGACTCCACGACGCGGGATCCGGGGGCGCGCGTGCCGTCGAGGATGGAGGTGAGAATCAGGTCGTACACCTGGTCCGAGAGCAGTCCCCGGTTGATGCCGGTGTCGGTCATGGCGCCTTTCCTTGCGTTCCGATGGTGCTGCCTAGGCTAGCGATAGTCGATTGTCCCCATTGACGCGGCACGACCCTGGTCACTAACTTCTCGATAATCGATTAGTGATTGGATCTTGGATGGCCCGTCGGATCGTCGCGGCCCGTGCCGCCGCACTCGCCACGACCACCGCCGCCGCGTTACTCGGTGGCACCCTCACCAGCACACCCCCCGCCGCAGCCGCGGGAGGCACCACGTACTACGTGAGCACCTCCGGCTCCGACTCCAACCCGGGAACCTCCGGCTCCCCGTTCCGCACCATCCAGCGATGCGGCACGGTCATGACCGCCGGTGACACCTGCCAGATCGCCTCCGGGACGTACCGCGAGACCGTCAAGCCGGTCGCCGACGGCACGGCGGCGAACCGCATCACCTACACCGCCGCCCCGGGCGCGGCGGTGATCGTCGACGGCAGCGACCCGGTGACCGGCTGGTCCCAGGTCACCGGAGCCCAGCTGGCCGCGCTCCAGGAGGCCGACCCCACCCTCACCGGGTCGGAGTTCGCCGCGGCGGTCGGGGCCGGCCGGATCTACCGGGCCCCGGTCACCGTCAACGGCGCCCTGCCCGGGCAGCAGGTGTTCGTCGACGGGGCGATGCAGCCCGAGGCGGCCTGGCCGCACCCGGGCAACAACCCGGCCGAGCCGGTGCTCGCCTCCGCGCAGTCCGGCACCCAGACCTCGCTCTCCGACGCGGCGCTCACCCAGCCGGCCGGCTGGTGGGTCGGCGCCCGCCTCACCTCGCACAACTGGTTCGTCAGCGAGTCCGGCACCGTGACCAGCTCGGCGGTCGGGTCGGTGACCGCGAGCAGCCTGCCGGCCTGCGTGGGGCTCAGCCCCAACCAGCGCAACCTGTACTCGCTGAGCGGCAAGCTCGCGCTGCTCGGCAAGGCGGGCGAGTGGCACCACCGCGCCGCCGACGGCCACCTCTACCTCTGGACCCCCGACGGGGCCGCCCCGTCCGCCCACACCGTCGAGGTCAAGCAGCGCGAGCTCGCCTTCGACCTGTCCGGCCGTTCGTACACGACCGTGCTCGGCATCGGCATCAAGGGCTCCACCGTCCAGACCTCGTCCTCGACCCACCACGTGACGCTCGACGGGATCACCGCCCGCTACGTCTCCGCCTACAGCGACCTCGTCGTCGACCCGGCCAAGGTCACCCCCGCCGACCCGTGCGACGTGCTCACCGCCGGCGAGACCACCAGCGGCATCCAGCTGCGCGGCACCGCCAACGTGCTGCGCAACAGCACGATCGACTGGAGCGCCGGCAACGGCGTGCTGGTGGCGGGCACCGGCAACACGGTGACCAACAACCGCATCACGAACGCCGACTACATGGGCAGCTACGCGGCCAGCATCAACGTGCTCGGCAGCGACCACCTCATCAGCCACAACACGGCCTGGGGCAGCGGGCGCAGCAACCTCAACATCGACAACAAGGTCGCCGGCACCGTCTCCTCCGGCCACCTGATCCGGTACAACGACTTCGGCGACTACGGCAAGCTCGTCAACGACGTCGGGGCGATCTACGTGTGCTGCCGGGTGAACCTGGCGAACACGATCATCGACCACAACCTGCTGCACGACGCGGCCCCGGGCGTGGCCCAGGACGGGCCGGCGCCCGGCGTCTACCTCGACCTGGAGACCTACAACGCCACGGTCGCCGACAACGTCGCCTGGAACCGCACCACGTACGGCGTCGTCCTGATCAACCCGAACGGCGGCACGACCTCGGGCAACAAGATCTACGGCAACACCAGCGGCACCGACCCCAAGGCGGTCAGCCTGTTCGGCGGCACCTACTCCACCTCCGAGGTGAAGAACAACATCGGCATCGTCGACACCATGCCGGGGGTCACGGTCTCCAACAACCTGCCGAGTTCGACCGACCCGCAGTTCACGAACGCCGCCGGGCTCGACTTCACCGTCACCTCCGGCTCCCCCGCCCGCAACGCCGGCGCGGTGCTGCCGCCCTGGACGGACGGCTCGACCGACGCGACCCCCACGATCGGCGCCTACCAGTACGGCGCGACGAAGTGGACCGCCGGCGTACGCTCCGTCGGCGCGACCATCCAGGCGGAGTCGGCCGCGGCCTCATCCGGCACGAACACCCGCTCCGGCGGGACCGGCACGGTCGTCGGCAGCTTCGACGGCGGCGACTGGCTGCGCTACGCGAACGTCGCCTTCGGCAACGGGCGCACCATGTTCGCGGCGACCCTCGCGACCGAGGTGCAGTACGCCAACCAGCGCTTCGAGATCCGCATCGACTCGCCCACCGGCCCCGTCATCGGCACCGCGACGGTCTCGGCGACCGGCGGCTGGGACCGCTTCGTGCCCCAGTACACGCCGATCACCCCGACCAGCGGCACCCATGACGTGTACCTCATCGCCCTGGGCACGGGACCGGGCGTCGGCGACATCGACACCATCTCCTTCACCCGCACCCCGGCCAAGCTGGAGGCCGAGCACGCGGACGCCGGCTCCGGCACCAGCGTGGCCGCGGGCGGGACGGGGAAGTTCGCCGGGAGCTTCGACGGCGGCGACAGCCTGACGTTCCGGTCGGTCGACTTCGGCATGGGGCGCACGTCGTTCTCCGCCTCGGTCGGGGTCGACCCCGCGTACGCGGGCCAGAGCTTCGAGGTACGGATCGACGGCCCGGCCGGTCCGGTGATCGGCACCCTCACGACGGCCTCGACCGGCGGGTGGACCCGGTTCGCCACGCAGAGCGTCGGCATCGCCGGCACGAGCGGTGTGCACGACCTGTTCCTGGTGGCGAGCGGGGGCGCGGGCGTCGCGAACATCGACTGGGTGGCCCTGGAGTGACCACCCGGCCGGCCCGCCGGTAGCCGGGGACCTGCTGTCCCGTACCGGGCGGCAGCGCTACCGGAGGAGCCGCCGCCCCGAACCCGGAGGGCGTCCCTGGCAGCCGATCCATCCGGGACAGCAGATCCCCAATTCTCCCCCAAGTTGTCACATACCGGACACCTGGCTGGTCTTAGGAGGCATGATTGCGACCTCAACCCCTGAGACCAGCCCCTCCTGGATCCGTACGACCCTGGCCGGCGCCGGCCTCGCGATCGTCACCCTGGCGACCGTCGGCCTGACCGGCACCCCGGCGGCGGACGCGGCCGCGGCCGAACGCGCCATGCCCACCGTCATCCTGGAACACGGCGCCTTCGCCGACGCCTCGAGCTGGACGGGTGTCGTCAAGCGGCTGCGGCATGACGGGTATCCCGTGATCGCCGCGGCCAACCCGCTGCGCAGCCCGGCCAGTGACGCCGCCCACCTGCGCGGCCTGGTGGACAGCGTGCGAGGTCCGGTGGTGCTGGTCGGTCACTCCTACGGCGGATCGGTCATCAGCACCGCCGCCGACGGGGACGACCAGGTCAAGGCACTCGTCTACATTGCGGCCTTCGCGCCGGACACCGGTGAGAGCGCCGCGGACCTGGCCGCCAGGTTCCCCGGCAGCACGCTGTCCGAGACGCTCGAGCCCGTGCCCTTCACCCTGCCGGACGGAACCTCCGGCACCGACCTCTACATCGACCAGGACAAGTTCCGCCGGCAGTTCGCGGCCGACGTCCCCGCCACGATCACCAAGGTCATGGCCGCCGCCCAGCGCCCCGTCACCGCCGCCGCGCTGGAGGAGAAGGCCACCAAGGCGGCGTGGAAGACCATCCCGTCCTGGACGCTGATCACGACGCGGGACAGGAACATCCCGGCGGCCGCGCAGCGCTTCATGGCCAGGCGCGCCCGCTCGCACGCCGTCGAGGTCGACGCCTCCCACGCGGTGTCCGTCTCCCGGCCCGACACGGTCACGCGCCTGATCGAGCAGGCCGCCAATGCCACTGTCCGCTAGAACACACCTCCCCCGCTCGGACCCCGGGGCGCTCCGGCGCGAGCGACGTCGGAGCGCCCCGGGCACCACCTCGCGTGTCGCGGCGAGCTGCGGGACCGTCAACGCGGACCAGAAAGTACGGAGCGCAGGCCAGGCTCCGGCGCGCGAGGCAGCGCAAACCCGAGCGGCCAAGACCCCGGACACAGCCCTGCACCCGGACCTGGCGGAGGATGCTCTCGGCGGTGATCCGGGCATCGCGCCTACGGGCCGGGACGACGCACAGGTAGGCGCCGTCAGGTTCCATGAGGACGTTCGCGCCGCCTAAGTGGATCTTGTACGTGCGCAGATCCCCGCCTAACACCAGGAACCGTTCGGTGAGAGTGAGCCGGTCGGCGATGGCCGCGCGGGGCAGCAGCCGCGCCAGCGCGTCGCCGCGCACCTCGGCCGTCTCCACCTGTACGAAGCCGCGCCCCTCCCGCCGGTCGAAGCGGACCCGCCCGGTGGGGGCCAGCGTCACCTCGTGGCCCTCGACGCCCGCCGCCGAGTATCCGAACCGGACCCGCCAGGCACCCTCGGCCAGCTCCCTGCTCGCCTCCGCGGCATGGTCGCCGTCGAACGGCCCCAGCCAGGTCGTCCGCCAGCGGCGCCCCTTGTCACGGTGGCTGCCAGGCCCACCAGGGTTCGCTGACCGTGGAGGACCCTCCGCGCCAGGGAACGTGCCTGGTCCTGCGCATGCGTCTGCTGCCCTGAACCGGCTGCCGCACCAGCCCCCGCCGTCGCGACACGGGGCCGCTCGCTAAGGGCAGAGGCCCGGCGGGGCCGCGCCGGTGTGCTCGGCCGCGCGGCGATCAGTAATGAATGGCGCCCTTCGCGCCACCGCCCACGATCACCCGGCGTCGCCGTTGGTGGCGACGCTGAGCGGACTGGTGAGGAAGGCGACCACCACCGCGACCTCTTCGGGCCGCACGAGCCGGCCGATGGAGACGGAGGCCGCCATCCGGCTCTCGAACTCCTCCGCGGTCGCCCCGCTCTCGGCCGCCGGCGGGCCGATGATGTCCAGCATGGTTTCCGTACGGGTGGGAAACGCCCGCAACGCCTTGCCATCCGCGTTTCCGACGATTTCTGGCGCCAACGCTGCAAATGATGCCGTTCATGATCCGTTGCCGTTATCAACCACTGAGACGATCCGGTCGTTAAGTCCCTACTGATCGGAGATATAAGTCTTGACCGTAAATCCCTTCCGCCGGCGGGCGCTGGCGGTCGGAGCACTGCTCGCCACGGCGCTCACCACGGCCGGCCCCGCCGCCGCCGCTCCCGGAGCGGCCGCCGGCGGCGCACCCCCCACCGGACCGGACACCGTGCCCGCCGCTGTGCCCGCCGCGTCCGGCGGCCCCCGCACTGTCACCCTGATCAACGGCGACAAGGTCACCGTCAGCGACGCCGGCGGTCTCGTCACCACCACCGTTCAGGGCCCCGACGGGCGCCCTGCCGGTGCCCGGACAACCACCTTAGGCAAGGACACCTACGTCTATCCCGACGAGGTGGCGCCGTACGTCGCCGCCGGGTTACTCGACGAGCGGCTCTTCAACGTCACCGAACTCATCGCCGACGGCTACGACGACGCGCACGCCGACCGGCTGCCGCTGATCGTCACCTACAGCGGGGACGCGGCCCGCGCCAAGACGCCGCCGGTGCCCGCGGGCGCGGTGCGCGTCCGCACCCTGAGCAGCGTCGGCGGCGCCGCGATCGAGCAGCGGCGCGACCAGGCGCCGAAGTTCTGGGCCGCGCTCACCGGCGCCCCGGCCGCGGGCCGGCGGGCCTCCTCCGGCACTGCCTCCTTCACCGCCGGCGTCGCAAAGATCTGGCTGGACGGCAAGGTACGCGCCACGCTGGCCGACACCACGGCCCAGATCGGCGCACCCGCCGTCTGGTCCGGCGGCAACACCGGCGCCGGCGTCACGGTGGCCGTCCTGGACACCGGCGTGGACGCCGCGCATCCGGACCTGGCCGGCCAGGTGGCCGCCGCGCAGAGCTTCGTTCCCGGCGAGGACGCGACCGACCGCGTCGGGCACGGCACCCACGTCGCCTCGACGATCGCCGGCACCGGCGCCGCCTCCGGCGGCAAGGAACGCGGTGTCGCGCCGGGAGCCCGGCTGCACGTCGGCAAGGTTCTCAACGACGAGGGCTGGGGGCAGGACTCCTGGATCATCGCGGGCATGGAATGGGCCGCGCGCGACCAGCACGCCAGGATCATCAGCATGAGCCTCGGCGGCGACCCCACCGACGGCACCGACCCGCAGAGCCAGGCGGTCAACCGGCTCAGCGCCGAGACCGGGACGCTGTTCACCATCGCCGCGGGCAACTCCGGCCCCGACATGCAGAGCGTCGCGGCCCCCGGCGCGGCGGACGCCGCGCTCACCGTGGGCGCCGTGGACGGGCTGGACCGGCTCGCCGTCTTCTCCAGCCGCGGCCCCAGGCGCGGCGACAACGGGCTCAAGCCGGAGATCACCGCCCCGGGCGTGGACGTTCTCGCGGCCCGCTCGCAGTACGCCGCGGAGGGCGAGGGCCCCTACCTCACGATGAGCGGCACCTCGATGGCCACCCCGCACGTGGCGGGCGCCGCCGCGCTGGTGGCTGCCGCGCATCCCGACTGGACCGGCGGACAGCTCAAGAACGCCCTGCTGAGCACCAGCAAGATCACCCGGCGGTACGACGCCTACTGGGCCGGATCCGGGCGGCTCGACGCCGCCGCCGCGGTGTCGGCCACCGTCCTGGCCACCGGTGTCGACTTCACCGGGCTGCGCTGGCCGTACCCGCCGGGTGAGCAGGCCGAGCGGGAGATCACCTACACCAACACCGGGGACGAGCCGGTCACCCTGGACCTCGCCGTCAACGCGCCCACCGCCCCGGCCGGCCTTTTCACTCTGTCCGCCTCCCAGGTCACCGTGCCGGCGCACGGGACGAGCAAGGTCACGCTGAACGTCGAGCCGGCCCGTGCGGACGATGACACCTACGCCAGTGGCCAGATCATCGCCACCGGGCCGGGCGGTACCCCGGCGGTGCACACCCTGATCGGCATGAACAAGGAGGGCCGGCGGACCGGCCTGTCCATCCGGACCAGGGACCGGGACGGCGGCGGCCTGCCCGGGGAGGTCGTGGTGAAGGACATCACTCGCGACACCGCGCCGAAGTCGTACCTGATCGACGAGTCGGGCCGGCTCGACCTGCGGGTGCGGCCCGGCACGTACAGCGTCGCCCTCTACAGCGACGTGACCGGCGTGCACGGCCCGTCGTCACTCGGCCGGGCGGTCCTGGTGGCCCCCGAGACGATCCTGGACGACGCGGACAAGACGATCACCCTGGACGCCGCCGACCTGCGCCAGCTCACGGCGGTCACGCCACAGGAGACCGCCAAGGCCGAGGTTCGCGTCGACTTCGTCCGGTCATATCCCGATCGGTACCGGCTCGCGGACAACTACATCGTCGACGACGCCTACGACAGCCTCTGGGCCACGCCGACCGGCGGGAAGGTGACCCAGGGCGCGTTCAGCTTCGGCGTCCGCTGGAGTTTGATCGAACCGCCGCTTACTCTCCGCGGCGACAGCGGCCACAGTGACGGCAGCGGTGACTACGACGACCTGCGCGTCCAGACCGGTGCCGGCCTCCCCGCCGAGGGCCGGGCCCGGATGGAGGCGGTCTTCGCCGGGCAGGGCGCCCCGGCCGACTTCGCCCGGGTCAAGGTGCGCGGCAAGGTCGCGGTCGTCCGGCACAACGCCGGTGTGCCCGCGACGGCGCAGGCCGACGCGGCCGCGGCGGCCGGCGCGAAGCTGCTCCTCATCGTCAACGACGGTCTCGGCCGGCTCGACGCCTGGCAGGATGTGCCGGACCCCAAGACGCCCCTGCCCGTCGCCTCGCTCGGCCGGGACCAGGGCGAAAAGCTGATCTCCCAGCTCGGCCGGGGCCGGGACGACCTCACCGTCGAGGCACACCCCACCCCCGGCTACGTGTACGACCTGGTCCGCCGCTACGACGGCGCGATTCCGGCGAACCTTTCCTATCGGCCATCCGTGCGCGAGCTCGCCCGGGTGGACGTGGCCTATCGCAACCCGGCACCCGGCTCCGGGTCCGTTACCGGCCCCGCTACTGGCCCCGCTGCTGGCGTCGCCATGCGTTACGACGTCTCTCCCGCCCAGCCGGGCACCGCCCTTGGCGGCGCGGCCGTGCCGGTCCCGGCGCAGGGCACCCGGACGGACTGGGTCTCCGGCGGCGAGCAGTGGGTGGAGATGACCACCATGGTTCCGATCAGCGAGTTCTCGGACGTCCTCACCTACCCGGCGGGCCGCCGGGCCGAGGCAACCTGGTTCGCGCCCGTCGCCCGGCCGCGCCTGCTCCAGGAGAGCATCGGCTCGGGACCGCCGCAACTGATCGGCACCACCCTGTCGGCCCTCACCCTGCCGTCCTGGGGCGACTCCGACCCGCACCACAAGGGCCTGGCCTGGGACGGCGAGATCAGCTGGAGCGCCAGCGTGTACCAGGGTGACGAACTGCTGGCCGAAGGCCTTGGCGGCACCGTGGAGGCCGATCTCACCCCGGGCCCGTCGCCGGTGCGGCTGGTCCTCGCGACCACGCAGAAGGCCGCCGTCTCGCCGTACTCGCCGCGAACCAGCACCGAGTGGACCTTCGGCTTCACCGAGGCCGGCGACACGCCGAGACAACCGCCGCTGCTTCAGCTCGACTACGGAGTCGAGACCGACCTGGCGGGGACGGCCAGACGCCGCTCCGACCTCGAGGTCACCGCCTCGCACCTGCGCGACGCCGACGGCGCGGCGCAGGTGCGAGACGTCGGCTTGGAGGTGTCCTACGACGACGGAGCCACCTGGCAGCCGGTGGGCAAGCGGCACCGGACCCGTGACGGCGGCTGGCTGTTCACCATGGAGGCTCCCTCCTCCGCCAGATTCGCCTCGATCCGCGCCACGGCACGGGACACGGCGGGCAACAGCGTCACACAGACGATCGTGAGGGCCTTCGGGCTGCGCTGACCCTTGCGATCCAGGCGGCCCCGGGACGGCCATCGGGCCGGGGCCGCTCGCTCGCCCGGGGGATCAGTTGACGCGGCCGATCACGCAGCTCTGGCTCCGTGACCTGCTCTGGGATCATCTCCGCTCCGATCACCTCGCTGCCCGCGTTCGGCCCACCGGTCGATCAGACGCGCGGGGACATCACCGAACTGAGCGCCTTCCTCGAAGTGGAGGCACCCGGCGGCGGCCACGACCCCACCGTGCTGCGGGTCGAACAAGCTCACCGCTTCGCCGACCAGCAGCACCGCGAACGCAATGGCCCCGCGTCACTGGCCATGAAGAAGCAAGTCGGCACGCCCCCTCCATCGTGACCACCATCACCCGGTGCATGGTTCTCAGCTTATCCTCGCAAGTCAGAGCTAGATGATCTTGTCGGGCACGTCAGGCATGTTGACCGGCCTAGAAGGCACGTTGCGTCGAAGGCGCGCCCGCGTGTTCCGCCGAATCCGCGATGCCTGTTGGGGCTGATCTGGTCAGCTGCTGCGTCACCGTCCTCGTGCTGCGGGGTCGTGCTCGGCGGCGATGGGGCGGGGTTTCCTCGCCGAGGCGGACGTAGCGGCCAAGGCTGTCCAGGTGCCGGTGGCGGCTCTTGGCCTGCAATTCGGGCGCGATGCGCGGCACCGTCTGCTGCGGGTTGTTCGCCAACCCCAAGAGCGGCAACCAGGGCAGCGTCGCCCGCGACGGCGTCATCGTGGGGTCGGGCACCCACCCAGGCGGCGGCAGCGTCTCGCCCGACCAATCCGCCGTGGAGATCCTGATGACGTACCCGTACCAATACCAGTAAGTGGCCATTGCCTACTGCTGCGCCGACGCGGGCCTGCGGCCGGCCGACTCCCGTGCGATCATCGGCGAGTGCGACCTGTGGATGAGACTTCCCGACCATCCGCTCGGAGACGGGCGTTGATCGTGGTGGCCATCGCTGCCACGCCCTTCCTCCTGATGTACGCCGCTGCGACGGCCCCCCGGTGGATCGCCGATCACCGCCTGGCGAGCCTGGAGAATCGAGCCCTCGACCATCCGCTGCCACCCGGCACGACGTTCGGCGCGTCCGCACCTCAGGAGCCCGTCATCGGTGACTCCGGCGACTGCTGGGCCGGCTTCGCCTTCACCCTGCGCACCGATCGCCCGCCCGAGGAGATCAAGCGGTACTACGAGGCGGCCCCCTTCCTGCGAACCGACGCGCACTTCTCCGAGCTGAGCGTCAGCGCCGTGCAGGAATCCGCCGACCAGGTGTCGGTCGCCGTCGACACGATCTACTCCGGCACCTGGGACCTGCGCTGCTGGTGAACGGCTCTTACGGCCCTGACGGCTTGGCTCGCGTGGCGTTCGTGGAGCGGTCTGCCTGGCGGCAAGGCTCGTGCTGTCAGTGGCGCTTGATCCACTTGGCCGGGGATCAGTAAGGTTGGGCGCTTTCCTCCTCACCCCCATCCCGGAGTGCCTCATGCGCCGCCATCGTTTCGGCCGGCTCGCCGCCGGCTTCGCGGCCCTCTACCTGGCCGCCGTGATCGTCCTCGCCGTCGTCGGACTGGTCACCGGCGACCTCGTCCCTCTGTGGAGAGTCGTCGCGGACCCGGACGGATACACGGCGGACGAGATCCGGGCGTGGCCGTGGCTGCCCGCCCTGCTGGTGCCGATCGCGGCGGTGCAGGCGTGGGCGTACCGGGAGGTGTTGCGCGGGCGGCTGCGCGGGGAACCGGCACGGCACGGCCGGGAGGTGCGACTGCTGCGGGTCGCTCTCTACGCCATGGTCGTGTACGTCCTGACCTGGCAACTGCCGATCCCCTACCTGTGGTGGATGTCGCTGGTCGCCGATGTGATCGAACTCGTGGTGATATGGCTGTTCTTCCGCGTGCTGCGGGGGAGCACCCGCCGATGGCCACGGGTGCTCATGCTCGTGACCGGCACCCTCAGCGCGGTGCACAACGTCGCCACCACCATCGCGTACCAGACGGGCAACTACCTCTTCGCCGGGCAGAACTGGACCTGGACGCTGGACGTCCTGTGGTCGGTGTGGCTGGTGTCACTGCTGGTGGCGCAGGCGCGGGATCCGCGCTGGAGCGGCGCGACGGTACGGGCCGGCGTGATCGCGGTCTTCTTCTCGCTCCTGTCGTCCGGCTCGGTCTCGATCGTGGCGTTCGGCGGCTCGGACGCGGTGGCGTGGAAGCTACTGATGCCCTCGCTCCTGGGCGCGGTTTCGGTCTTCTCGCTGGTCTGGTGGGCGCGGTCCGCACACGACCTGGGCACGCTCCAGCCTCCCGTGCCCCGGACGGAGCCCGTGCGGGCGCGCGCCAGGTGGTGGCCGCTGCCGGCCGTGGCGATCGTGCTCCCGCTGGTCCCCGCGGCCGTCAACCTCACGCAGGGAGTGCCGTTCTGGCTCGGACCGAAGAACGTGCTGAGCGACGCGGTACGCGAGTACACCGGGCCGGAGGCCACCGCGTACTGGTTCGCGCTCGACCTCCTCGTCGGCGTCGGCGCGCCGGCGGTGCTGATCCTGGTCGCCGTGCGGCGGCGGACGCGCACGTTACTGCGCGCCACGACGCTGAGCCTGTTCCTGCTGGGCGGGGCCGGCGCCGTGAGCGCGCTCACCTCGGAGCACTCCACCTTCTTCGGGGAGCTGTGGCTTTACCCGGAAAGCCTCTACGTCGAGCGGGGCGCCACCGTCCCCTACGAGGGCGCCCAGCTCCTCTCCCCCGGTATCTCCCCGCTCTGGTACGCCCTCGCGCTCACCGCCTCCGGCCTCATCCTGCTCCTCCTGTACGGCGCCCCGCCCGCCCACCGCGTCCGCCACCACGTCCTCCTGGCGGGGCTCGCCTCGGCCGTGGCCCTGTGCCTGCTGCCCACAGCGGACAAGGCCCGCGGCCCCGTCACGGACTGCGACATGCCCGAGCGGTGGAAGATCGACATCAGCGAGGCGGAGCCGCGCGAGCTGACGGCCGAGCAGAAGTTCGTGTGCTCCCTGCGCAGCGAGCACGGCGCACAGAACCTGCACGTGTTCCCCGACACCACGCCCGACCAGGTCGTGCTCGCCTACGGCCGCCACCTGTGCGGCGTCCACACCCGCAACGACCCACCGGAGCTGGCCCGGCTGAAGACCGACCGCGCGTCCCTCACCTATCCACTGGCCGGCATCTGTCCCAGCGCCACCACCATCGTCCAGGCCACGAAGGCCAAGCAGGACCAGGAGATCGCGGCGATACAGGCCGACTCCCAAGCCATGTGCGACGCCACGCCGCGCCACCGCCCACGCACCAAGCCGGCCCGGGCGATCCGGATGAAGGAGCCGCAGTGGACCGACTACGGGGTGCTGCAGACGTACGAGGGGGAAGGAGAGGAGGAGACCGAGCCGGACATGGACCCCGGCAACGGGCTGGTCTCCTCCGCGCGCGGCATCCTGGCCGTCATGACCCACCCCGACTTCGACCTCTGCGTCACCCTGGAGACCTACACCCGCCGGCCGCCCGTCGAGACCAAGGGCTGGGACAAGGTGGTCGAGGTCGGCTACTACAGCCCGGGCGGCGAGATCGTGCTCTACGACAGCCTCAGCGGCACCGAGCTGCCCAACCTCGCCCTCAACGGGCGCAAGGGGCACTACCGCATCCGCGTGCACTACGCCTGGTTCCCCTGGAAGGGCGAGGCGCAGAGTGGGCAGCGGCTGCTGATCATGGCGTATCCCGGCAAGGGCGACAAGGAGATCGTCCACCGGAACCGGAAGTGACCTGATTCTCCAGCCGCCGAAAGGTTTCCTCCCATTCGGCGCCGATGGCGCTGCGGGCGTTGCCGCGTTCATACGCCTGAGCGCAGATCAGGTACTGCCGGTCGATCGCGGGGTGGCTCATCGCCGGCCCTGACCGCTCGGGGTGACCCTCGCGAGCCGTTGTGGAACCGCGCGGCTGACGACTGCGGAGACCTCCCAACCGTCAGGTCGATTCACGGATGGGAGGCCCCGACCGGCGCCGTCCACCGCGCGCTCACCACTGACGCCGTCAGGTGCTGGGATTCGTAGACGGCGAACCTGAGACTGCCGGGTCGTCCGTCGGGTCGCTGGTCGGGTCGTCCGTCGGGGCGTCCGTCGGGTCGTCCGTCGGGTCGTTGGTCGGGTCGTCGGTCGGGTCGTCGGTGGGCTCCGAGGTCTCCACGCACGGGCTGGGCGTGGTTACCCGCGGGTCGGTGGACGCGACGCACGGGGTGGGCGTGTCCTTCAGATCCGGCGTGGGCGTGGGCGTGGGTGTCGGTGTGCCGTCCTGCGCGCCCTCTGTGCCGGTTGGCCGGTCGAACTCCTTGCCGGTCTCCTGGCCGGTGGCGGGATCGAGCTGGGCGAGCTTGATCGCAGGCTGCTCCTCCCCCGCCTCGACCACGGTCACCCTCTTCTTCGAGAAGTGCTTCCATTTCTGGCCCTTGTACTTCGCCCGGTCGATGTCCACGTCGCCGTCGGGCGGAAGCAGCGGGTTCCCGCAGTCGCACTTGACGACGGGCGTTCCCGTCCTGTCCACGAGGACCGCGATGCCCGCCTGGAGCAGGGCGTGGAAGGCCTTGCTCTTGCCCTTGCGGTATCCGTGGTTCTTCACGAGCACGTCGCGCCGCAGCACGACAGAGGTGAGCGCGCCGACATGAGCAGGTATGTCGGCTACGTCCATGTCGAGCGCTTCCGCCCACGCCCTGGCCTTCTTCGGATTGTTGTTGAGAAACTCGATGAGCTTCTTCTTCGAGCACTGGGTCGATCTGGTCGTCCCGCCGTAGAGGCCCGCGCGGTCCCCGTCCACAGCACCGCCGGCTCCCGCGATGACGTTCATGAGGTTCTCCGCGCCGGTCTCGAAGAACGGATCGTCCCCGAGGACGTCCACGGCGGTCAGCACGATGGGCACGACCCGGGTGGCCATCGTGCAGGACGAGACGCCCAGCACCATCGCCAGCAGGGCGGCGAGCGTGGCCAGGATCCCTCCCCTGGATGCGTACATGCGATTTCCCCTCCGAAGCGAGGAACCAGCGTCCGGCGGCCCCCTTGCAGAACGGGTGTAGAACAGTTGAAAGACTCTTACCGGAGGGATCTACAGAAGGGTCGTCGGCAAGCTCTCCCACAGGAGCGAGCGCAGCCTGTGGTGTCGATGACGTGGACTGGTCTCGGGGGACGCCGGTCATCAGCTCCCGCCCAACCCGACCCACCGGGCCGTGCCGTGGACGCGGCCATCGATGGTGAGTCGCGGCTTCTCGATCCTGAGGCGCGTGCTTCTCCGGCCCTTGTCGGGAGCTTCTGGACCCGGAGTTCACTGAGATCGGAGCCTCAGGACGCTGGTGGGACGCGGAGTCAATCCTCACGATGATGGAGGGATCGGTGGCTCCGGAGCCGCCGGTCACGGTCAGCAAGATGTCGGGGGTCGTGCTGGCTCAGGGCATCGTTCACCTGACGTACTTTGCTGACCATCGGGGGCGCCGGGCATGGCGGAGCTCTCTATGGCGCCTGACGGAGACTGGCTGGCGCATCCATTTTCATCAGGGCACTTTGGCTGGACGCCTTGACCAGTGACTCCCTCAGGGCACGAGGTCCAGGGTTCCGGGCGCTTCGATGACGGTCAACTGCCGCTCGGGGTCGGTTTCCTGGTGCGCGAACGGGTTGATCAGGTCGGCGAGGTCTTGCCGGTCCCGCTCGGTCGAGGACCGTCGCCGGGGGCGCAGGAGCGGCCCCGGCGACCGTTCATGTCCCGGGTGTCACCACGATGTCGTGGTAGGTGCTGTCCGGCGACCTGCCGCCGGCCCGGTCCGCGCTCATCACCACCAGCTGGTAGCGGGTGGCGTTGGGCGGCGTCCACGTCACGGTGGCAGTTCCGTCGGGGCCGGCGGGCACCCAGGTCCAGGGCAACGTGCCGGTGATCTGGTAGTAGTAGCCGGCCACGTCGGTCACCCCGTTGGGCCCGAAGGTGAACTGCCCGGGCACGCCCGGGCCACCCGCCGGCTGGTCATGCGAGTACGGCGTGCCGGAAACCGTGGGCGGCCGGTTGGGTGCGGTGGTGTCGACGACGTACTCACACCAGTCGCTCCACTCGCTGACCTGCTCGTACTGGTCCTCCGAGCGCACCCGCCACCGATAGGCGACTCCGTCCTCGCCGTGTCTCGGCCCGTAAGCCCTGAAGGGCCCCCCGGGCCCGTTGCGTTCCTCATGGTCCAGCTGCCCGTCCAGCGTCTCCCACTGCCAGCGGGCCCACCGCCACCCGGCACCGCCGGGAACGTTCGCCTCCGGCCGGGGCCGGTACGGAATGTAGGGCCTGTCCTCACCACGCACACAGGCGAAGGGACCGATCGGACCGGACGGGCCCGGGTAGCCGGAATTGTCGGTGACCAGATCGGTGGGTTTGCGCAATGGCGGTAGATGACTGACACGGAGCAGAGGGGCGTTGGCCAGCAGATACCAGCCGAGCGGGTCCTTCTCGGCCGCGGAGCGCAGGCCGATGGTCACCGTCGTCTGCCCGGCCTGCCAGGCCTGTTTGAGGGGCTCGGTCACGTCCATGAACAACGTGGCGCCGTCGTACTCGCACGCCTGCCAGGTGTAGGTGTCCATCTTGCGGAGCCACGCCGGCTGCCGGTGCCAGGTGGTCTCTTCGCTGATCTCCCCGGTCTCCCAGAACTGGACGGGCAGCTCACCCGGACGGCAGGTGTCGGCGCGCGGCACCTCCAGCCGTACTTGATCGATCCGGTGCCCGGCCAGTGACGACAGGTCGAAGCGGAAGAAGGACCTGTGGCGGCGGTGTCCGTCCGGCGAGCCGACGGGTGCGGGCTCCCCGGTGCTCCAGTGCGGCGCCTTCCTGTGCCGGGACTCGACGTAGGCCCAGGCCGCGGGCTGCAGATCCGCGACGGGGAGCCATGGATCCTTCGGCCCGGAGCTCCGCCTGTCGAACTCGTAGGTGATGCGCAGCTCGGGACTGTGGTCAAGTAGCAGCCGGCCCGCCGGATGGGTTTCGTCGAACGATCGGATCCCAAAGGTGACCAGCCCGCTCTCGCTCGCCACGGCGTCGGTCACGGCCGCCGTCGGCTGCATCACGAAGGGCCAGTAGGCCTCCTCCTGCGAGCACGGCTGCCAGGGGATGAAGGTGCCTCCTTGCTCCCTGATCCAGTCCGGCTGCTTCTCCCAGGTGGTGCGCCTGTCGATCGGCCCGGTCTCCCACAGGGTGAAGCCCACGATCTGGTTGTCGCAGGTGTGGTCGTAGGGCCAGATGGTCAGCTCGGCCTTGACGACGGTCCTGCCGCGGATGGCGGAGACGTCATAGCCGAAGAACGAGCGCCGCACCGATTCGGGTTGTGCCGCCTCGGTGTAGGTGCCCTGCAGGCCGACCGTGGCGGCGCCCCACTCCTTGTAGTGGGGCGTGTCCGGCTCGGATGAGGAGACGTACGCCCACTCGTGCGCCCTGATCGTGAGCGTGGCCGTCACGGTGGCCGCGTGACTGGGCACCGCTGTGAGCGTCGCCATGGCGAGCGCGAGAACCAGCGCCTTCACCAAGAGGCGCGATAAACCAGGAATCATGAAAGTTGCCCCGTTTCTGCTGTGGCCCCCTGAGTCAAAGGGTGACCCGGACAGACCGAACCGGGGAGGTCACGAATCTCACGATCGTGCAACGGACGCGCCCGCAGCGCGTGGCTGCGGGCGCGCCGGTGGTGGTGTCAGCCGGCCGAGTCGAGGTCACCTGCGAGAAGGCGATGTAGATCAGGACCGCCACGAGCCCGACCGTGATCCCGACCGTCACCTGTAGCAGAAGGCGTCCCGCAGGAGCAGCGTCTGCTCGGCCATGAATGTGGGATTGCCGCCGCTGTGCGACAGCTCGCCGGGATCGTCCGCGATCCACCCCATCGCGTACTCCGGGCTACGGGCGGTGGGCCTGTGGGCGACGTGGATCGACCCGGCCGACAGCACCCGCCCACCGTCAGACCCGACGCCCTCGTTGAGATGCGCGCTAACCAGCGGCCCATGGCCGCGGCGGTCGTCACGACCCCCTGCGACCCGTTGACGAACGCCGTCGGCGCCGGCGCCGGGACCGCTATCCCGAAGACCCGGATGTGCCCGGAGCGAGGAAACCGCGCTGCGGTGTCCACGGTGGCGCTGGCCCGCATCCCTAACGGACCGAACGCCAGCCAGTTGGGACACCCGTTGCCGCAGCGACTCGGCCGGATCAGCGGGCGCGCGGCGGTCGTCGAGCCCGGAGGTCTGGGCCAGCAGGTTTCGCACCGTGATCTGCCGGGCGCGTGGATCGGCCATGGCGAACTCGGGCAGGTACGTCACGACCGGGTCGTCCAACCGTACGGTGCCCTGCTCGACGAGCCGCAGCACCGCTACGGCAGTGAAAGACTTACTCACCGAGGCCACGGGAAACGCCGTGTCCTCCGTGACGTCGGCGCCGTCGGAGTCGCGGCCATAGCCCGCGACGTGCACGACACCGTCCCGGGACACGACGGCGACCGCCGCGCCCGGGATACCGTTGCGGTTCAGGTACGCCGGGACGCATCGATCGATCGCCACCGTGTCAACCGGGCTATCGTGGGCGGTGGCCAGCGGTGCCACGAACAGGGCGAGCCCGACCGCCGGCGCGCTGCACAACAGCATCCGCGAAAGCACGCCGCTCGGCTCGCGTAAGACCTCTGGCCGGACAATCGCCAGGCCGTCCGGAAATCAATCATGGCTCCATCGTTCTGGCGCGGTGAACCAACCGGTACCGACGAAAGTCGGGCAGCGCGGGGATCGGAGACCGCAGCCGGTGCAGGCGGTCGGCGACCATGTCCGGTTGTAGCGCCCGACCATGGCATGCGGCCTCCACCCTGCCTACCGGGTCCAGGCTCAGCAGGGTGCAGAACGCTCGAATGAGCACGGCCAGGTCGGCTCACAGCCGCTGGGCGAAGCGTGCGTCGGCGAGGCCGCTCTCGCCGACCCTCGTGATGGCCCGCCAGCCTGCGAGGCGCGGACCTGCCATGCGTCTTCCTGGCCGTCTGGAAGTTGATGGTTCGTTGTGGATTCGTGTGGGCAACGAACGGGAATCTCCGGCGGATCGGACACACGACCAGCGGCCCCGCGCCGACACGTAGATGAGGAGGAAAGACCACCATGGCGACCGACTACGACAGCCCCCGCAAGACCGACGACGACCCGCGGGAGGACAGTCTTGCCGAACTCCAGGCCCGCCGCGCCGATGCCTCGTCCGGCAGCCTCGACGTCGACGAGACCGACCCGGCCGAGCCGATCGAACTGCCTGGCGCCGATCTGTCGGACGAAGAGCTGTCCGTGCGGGTGATCCCGCCCCAGGCGGACGAGTTCACCTGCTCGCGCTGCTTCCTGGTGCACCACCGCAGCCAGCGCGCCGCTGGGCGAGACGATCAGCAGATCTGCCTGGAGTGCGCCGCCTGAGCAGGACGACGATCAAGGCCAGTGACGCGGCCGGGTTTCGGCAATTGAACGAACGGGAGCTCGGCTGCCACCGTCATCGCGGCTCGGCGCGCCCTCGCCCTGCTCCTCCCAGAGCGACCCCGTCGGCAAGGCCGAGCAAGGGCAGCGCATCCACGATCCCGTGTCGAAACGCCCGGAATCGATGCCGGTGGGCGGCGTGCCCGGCGGGTCGGTGTCGACGAAGAGCGCCCACCGCTCGCGAGCGGCCGGCGTGGCGGCCAGGTCGACCTCGGCCAGTGAACGCACCCTCTGGCGCCCAACCGCAGATCACACGTCTGCCCTGTACTTTACGGACACAGAATGCAGTGCCCTCAGCCGAGGAGCACGACGAGCAGTACAAAAGCACGTTGCCCCACACCTGGCAGGAAAAGAATGATGTGCCCATGAAATACACCGTCTCCATCGAGATCGCCCTGCCGCGGGAGAAGGCGGTCCAGTTGCTCGCCGACCCGGCACACATGCCGAAATGGCTGCGGGGCCTGGTGCTGCACGAGCCGCTGAGCGGGGAGCACGGGCAGCCCGGCACCAAGTCGCGGGTGGTGATGCAGATGGGCCAGCGGAAGTTCGAGGGCACCGAGACCATCACACGCCGGGAACCGGCAGACCTGCGCGAAATCCCGAAAACGAGCGTCGTCTATTTCGAGCGCGAGATCGTCGGCGAGGGCATGTGGAGCGCCGCGCGCGATCGGCTGACCGAAGCCGGCCCCGAAACGACGCTCTGGGAGTGCGAGAACGAATACCGGTTCAGCGGCTTTCTGATGAAGCTGGTGGGACTTCTGATGCCCGGCGCCTTCCGCAAGCAGTCGCAACAGCACATGGAGGACTTCAAGGCGTTCGCCGAGCAGGGAAAGGACGTCCGCGAAGCGACGGACTGATCTGCCGTAACTCGTCAGGCGTCAGACGGTGTGGCGTGTTGATCTTCCCTTCGTTCGTAGATGACCGCTGGGGCAAGCGCCACCAGCGCTGTCTGGAGATGACCGTTGCCGAGTAGTCGTGGTCGGGCGTAGGGCACGCCGAGCAACTCGCAGATCACCCGGGAGGGCACCGGCAGCGACAGCGCCTCGACCAGATCGACCGGGCGAGGCGCGGCGAGCATCTTCTCGATGCAGTCGTCCACGATCTGCTGCACGCGCGGGCGCAGCGCCTCGGTGCGCCGCAGGGTGAACTCGCCGAGCACGGCGCGCCGGGCCTTGGTGTGTTGCGGCGCATCCATCCGATCAGGGACATGGACACGCTTGAGGCGGGGCGCTGACCGACGATGAGGCGCGGGAAGCCCGGTCGGCGACGATCGGAGCTCATCCGCGGATCGGTGAGCACACTCCGGACGTCCTGGTGCCGGGTGACCAGCCAGTTGGTGCCGGCGCCTGGCCGCACGCGACGGCCGCGGCGAGCCCGTCGGCGGGGACGTGGAAGCCGCCGAGCAGCTTGAACCGACTCGGTCATGGTCTTGGACGGTAGGCCCGGAAGGCCAGGCCAGGCCCGGCCGGGCGCGTGCGAGCTGGAGCTTCCGGTGGCGGCCGCCCGTTCAGCCCGCCGTGGCCCGTGCCCGGTTGGTTCGTTCCACCACGATTCACACCAGGCCCCGGCGGTGGGCCTCGGCGCCCGCCTGGAAGCGGGTCTCGGCCCTGAGCGCGTCCATGAGAGGACGCAGGCGGCGGCGGAGGCTGCGCGGGCTCATGCCGAGCTGGCGGGCGATGGCGTCGTCCTTGAGCCCGGCCGCGAGCAGCGCCAGCAGCCGGCGATCCTCCACACTGAGCTCCGCCAACTGCTGGTCCTCACCCTGGCCCGGCTCGTCGGCCGGTTCCGGCGCGCCAGGCGCGTCCGCGGGCCGCGGGTACATCGGCACCGCCTCCCGCCACAGACGCTCGAACAGTTCGACCAGGGCCACGACCATGGTGGATCCCCTGATCAGCACGCTGCGGGTCAGCGGCGGGTCCAGGTGCAGCGGCATGATCGCCTGCCGCCTGTCGATGAGCACCATCTTGAACGGCAGCCCCGGCAGGACCCGCGCGTGCTCACCCGACTCCAGCATGTCGTCCAACTGGTCGAGCGCCCCCGCGTGCTGGAACGCCTCCGGCGCGTAGATGGTCCGGTAGCGGACGCCGTCGCGCAGGCGGGCGTCCTGCAGCGGGTTGCGGTAGTCCAGCACGTACGGCGGCCGATCGAAGATCAGCACCTCGTGTTCGGCCTCCTGCTGCAGCCGGACGTACCAGCGGGTGAGTTGCTCCGGGCCGGCCAGGACCTCGAAGTGACCGGCTTCCTCCGGGTCCTGGCCGATCGTTTGGAAGGCGACCTCCAGCGCGTCGGCGGTGTCGGCCAGCCGTTCCAGATCGTTCAGCACGCCGCGCGCCAGCGACCGGAGCGCGGTCCCGGGGTTCGTCGCCGTCCAGCGGGGCGAGCGGCCCGTCACTCGGGTGACCAGGCCCTTGGCGCGGAGCTTGGCCAGCGCGGACTGGATGCGGCCCGCGCTCTCCCCGCTCCTCAGGAGGAGTTCCTGCAGGGTGATGCCGGGAGAGGCGAGCACCGCGCGATGGACGCGCTCCTCGAACGCGGTGATTCCCACGATTTCCAGCGCCGGGTCGTCGTCCAACATGCCTACGATCCTGGCCGGATCCGGCGCGCGCCGCAACAGGACAGCAATTTTCCTTGTCCTCATGGTTTAGAACCGGTTAAGAATCAACGTCGTGCTACAGAAAACCGCCCTCGTCGGCATGGCGATCACGGCCCTGGCAGCGGCCGCCACGCCGGCCCAGGCGACCCCTGCTCCTACCCCGCCCCCTACTCAGGCGGGGCAAGCCGACGCGAAAGCTGGACCGCCCAAGACGATCACCCTCATCACCGGCGACAAGGTCACCCTTCGGCCGTTCCCCACGCGGCAGGACCAGCTCATCGTGAAGCCGGGCCCCGGCAGGGAAAAGGTCGACTTCATCCACCGCCGGGGTGAGGACGGACTCAGCATCGTCCCCGCGGACGCCATGCCCCTGCTGGCCGCCGGCCGGCTGGACCCCCGGCTGTTCAACGTCACCCAGCTCGCCGCCTTCGGCTACGACGACGCGGCCAGCCCGGCGCTCCCGCTGATCGTGACCTACCCCGCGGGCACCGCCGCGCCGCGCGTCGCGGGCGGGCGCCCGCTGCCCGCCATCAACGGTGCCGCGCAGAGCGAGCCGCGCACCGGCGCCGGGACGCTGTGGAAGTCCCTGACCGCGCAGGCCGGAGCGGCGTCCGGACCGGAGAAGATCTGGCTGGACGGCAAGGCCAAGCTGTCGCTCGAGGTCAGCGTCCCGCACATCGGCGCGCCGCGGGCGTGGGAGGCCGGCCACACGGGCAAGGACGTCACCATCGCGGTGCTCGACTCCGGCTACGACGCCGACCACCCCGACCTGCAGGGCCTGGTCACCAAGGCCGAGAACTTCACCACCGAACCCGACGTCCGCGACACCAACGGCCACGGCACCCACGTCGCCTCCACGATCGCCGGCTCCGGCGCCGCCTCGGACGGCAGGTTCAAGGGCGTCGCTCCCGGCGCGAAGCTCCTGATCGCCAAGGTCTGCGACCAGAGCGGGTCCTGCCCGGACTCCAGCATCGTCGAGGCCATGACGTGGGCGGCGCAAAACGGCGCCCGCATCGCCAACCTCAGCCTCGGCGCCCCCGACATTCCCGGCGACGACCCGCTGGAGCAGGCCGTCAACACCCTGTCGGAGCAGTACGGCACCCTCTTCGTCGTCGCGGCCGGCAACAACGGCAACCAGGGCCCCCAGACGCTCGGCTCGCCGGCGACCGCGGACCGCGCGCTCGCGGTCGGCGCCTCCCACCGTGACCACGACGCTCTGGCCACCTTCAGCAGCACCGGCCCCCGCGTCGGCGACGCGGCGGTCAAGCCGGACCTGATCGCGCCCGGCTCGGACATCGTCGCGGCCAGGGCCGAGGGCACCGGCTTCCCGATGGACGGCGCGCCGGCCTACACCCCCATGAGCGGCACGTCCATGGCCACCCCGCACGTGTCCGGAGCGGCGGCGATCCTCGCCGGCCTGCACCCGGGCTGGAAGGCCGACCGCATCAAGGCGGCGCTGATGGCCTCCACCGCGCCGGGCGACGAACTGGGCGCCTACGTCCAGGGCACCGGCCGGGTGGACGTCGCCCGCGCCGTCGCCCAGCAGGTCACCTCCGAGCCCGCCTCTCTCAGCATGGGTGAGACCGAGCTGCCCCACTCCACGCCCGCCAAGCGTACGCTCACCTACCGCAACGACGGCGACGCCGCCGTCCGGCTGGACCTGAGCGTGACGGCCAAAGACGGCCAGGGCAACGCGGTGACGCCGTTCAAGCTCAGCGCCACCACGGTGGAGATACCCGCGCACGGCACCGCGCAGGTCGAGGTGACCGCCGAGGCCGACGCGGTCGGGATGTACAGCGGCACGGTCATCGCCACGGGCGGCGACGTCTCCGTGCGCACCGGCATCGGCATGCGGGTCATGCAGGAACGGCACGCGGTCAAGCTGTCCTTCACCGGCTCGGACGGCGAACCGGCCAAGGTCGCCTACGCCGGTCTGATCGACCTCGAGACCAAGAAGCAGGTCAACTACGACATCGCCACGGGTGCGCTCGATCTGCGGCTGGACAAGGGCCGCCGCTACTCGATCATCACCCTCATGCTCGACCACGACGGCACGACGGTGATGGCCGCGGACCCGGAGTTCACGCTCGACGCCGACCGCACCTTCGCCTCGGACGCCCGCAAGGCCACGCCGGTGGACGTGCGCACGAAGGAGCCGACGGCCCGGCTGGCCGTCGGCATGCTCAGCCTGCTCCAGTCCGTCGACTGCGGTCAGACCCCCGAATGCCGCTCGCCCCTTGGCGTGGACCTCGACCTGTCCGGCTCGTTGGGAGCCGACCGCCTCGAGGGCTTCAAGGCCATCCCCATGAACCGCACTGTGAGCAAGAACTTCGCCTTCGCCCGGTGGACGCAGTGGGCCAAGCCGAAGGGCGACGGCACCTACGACGACAGCCCGTACATCTACCACCTGATGAAGGCCGATCCGGGCATTCCCGCCGATCCCGGCTACCGCCCGAGCCGCCAGGACCTGGCCGAGGTCGGCGCGACGTACGGCGCTCAGCGGGACGACAGGCAGGGCGAGCACTGGGCCCTGCCCGTGCTCCACGGCACGGTCGTGCCGTGGATGCCGTACGGCCCGGTGTCGCGGTTCTCGCTCCCCTTCCACCGGACGGAGTACTACACGCCCGGCGACAGCGGCTGGGCCCCGACCTTCGTCCAGTACAAGCCGGTGCCACGCGACGAGTACGACAACGTCGAAGGCGCCGTCCTCGGCCAGACCGCCTTCTACCGCGCCGGCAAGACCTCCGACCGGTGGAACCTCGGCACCGCCGCGGTCGGACTGACCCACAACGGCGGCCATTCCTACCGCAAGGAGAACATGCTGGAGCTCTCCGCCCAGGTGATGGAGAACGGCAGGCCGGACCGCACCCTGCTCGCCGAGCACGCCCAGATCAAGCTCTATCGCGAGGGCGAGGAGATGGAGGAGCTGTGGTACAGCCTCTTCAAGGTGCCCGACGACCCCAAGGAGACGGAGTACCGGCTCACCATGACCGCCGGCACGGTCATGTCGAAGCCCTACACGCAGATCAGCACCGAGTGGCGGTTCACGTCGAAGAGCCCCAAGGCGGGTGAGGAGCAGCTGCTGCCCCTGATGGCCGTCAAGATCAGTCCGCGTCTGGACGACCGCAACAACGCCTCCGTCGGCCACATGCGCATCCCCCTGGAGATCCAGCGCCAGGACGGCTCGCCCGCTCTCAAGGTGACCAAGCTCACGGTGGAGATCTCCTACGACGACGGCCGCACCTGGCTGCCGACGCTGGTGCACCGCTCGGGCAAGGACGCCTTCGCCGCCGAGACCTGGCACCCGGCCGGCTCGCGCGGCAAGTACGCGTCGCTGCGCGTCAAGGCCGCTGACACCGGCGGCAACACGTTCGACGAGACCATGATCAAGGCTTACGCCATCAAGTAGGTCACCGCGAACCCCGCCGCGCTCTCCGGACGCGGCGGGGTTCGACCCTGACGTCGCGTCAGGCACCACGATGACCGCGTGACCGACTACTACGAGGCGGCTTCACCCTCCCCAAGGGGTGAGACCGCGTAGGTCGGACGCGCACCGCATCGTCTCAAGCTTCATGAAGTGGCCTCCTTGCGGCGTGGGGGTTGTCGGGTCCCTGGCGGTGTCGCCGTCACGGCGGAGTACGCGTAGGCGATCGAGAACAGCAGCACCCCCGCCGTAGACGACGGCGTTCAGGCCGGGCCGGGAACCCGGTGGCGGATCGAGGACCATGGCCACGCTCGCCAGAGCGATCGCCACGGCGAACAGCACGGCCGCGGCCGGCTGCTGCCCCGCTCGCAGTTCGCCGTCAGGGCGACGCCCCGGTTGGCCGCGATCACGCGGACGACGCGGACGGCCCGCCGCAGCCGGTGACCGTTCCGGAAGTTGACGCCGGCGGCGATGTCGGCGTAGCTGACCTCGCGCCCGTGGTTGCAGCGCAGCCAGATCATCACGTCCGCGACGTCCTTCTCGGTCTGTGTGAGGCCCATCGCATCGCGTTGTGGGGTCCGCCGGGAGGTCTTCCGGCCGCTCATCCAGACCAGACGATCATCGCCGATCGGCACTACCACGGCCGCCTCTTCGAATCGGAGCCCGCCGAGCGTGAGCTGCGACTGCTGCGCCCGGCCCGCCCGAGCGGCCCGGCGCACCACTGTTCAAGCCACTGCGCCAGACCATCGAGTCGATCAACCAGACCTTCAAGAGCCGGCTGGACCTGGAACGCCACGGCGGCCGTACCCCTGCCGGCGTCATCATTCGCGTGCTGACCCGCATCCTCGCGCTCACCACCGTGATCTGGCAGTGGCCCCGGCTTCCTGGCGGTGACCTACACCTCCTCCGACGGCCGCCGCCAGTTCGCCGTATCCACCACGCTGAGATCGACAACCAGCAGGCCATACCCGTCAATGACGCCATGAACAAGGCCACCGCGACCGTGCTCTGCCCCAGCCGATGACCGGAGGCGTCCATCCACCGCGACCTGCGTTCACGAGCCCCTGGACCCCGCGAACCGATCAACGGCATCGACGTGACGCCCGGTAGCCGAGGCCTCGGCGGCAACAGCGTCATGCGGCCTCCCGTCCATGCACTCTTGAGAAGGAATATCTCCATGGTTGTCAGCCGTAGGGCCTTTGTCGGCGGGCGCTGCTGATGGCGCCTGCCGTTAACGAGAAGGCTCGTCGTCAGGTTGCCGGCGCGTCCTCGATGATCCACTGGATCCCATGCGGGATGAGAAAGTCGAGGAAGGCGGTCGGGTGGTAGGCCTGGGCGGGTGCGAGTACCCCCGGCTTGGCGGGGTCGGCGATGAGACGGCGGGCGCCTTCGACGGCGATCACCGCGGTCGTGCCGTAGGTGTCGGGGCCCTGGACGACGCCGCGGGCGCGGCGGCCGTCGGTACCGGTGGCGTCGACCACGTAGGTGAAGTGCTGGGTGCGGCGGCTGCCCTCATCGGGTCCTTCGGGCAGGCTTTCGATGATCTCCGGTGTGAGCGGGATGTTCAGCCGGTCGCCCAACGCCGCCTCGGTCAGGCCCTCGACATGCCGGACGCGGATGTGACGGGGAATGGTCACCACCTCCGGCACAGGGAAGGCCATCACCGGGGTCGCCCCCGATTGTCCGGGCAGCCTGATCGCGGTGTGGCGGGCGGGCATGCCGGGGCGCCAGTCGCCGTCGTCGTAGGCCATGCCTCCCGCCTTGATGGCGTCGATCGTTTCGACCAGCGAGCGCAGCGAGCCGCGCGACATGCCGCCGCCCCCGACGATCACGTGGGTGGTGATGATCTCTTCGACCGGTTCAAGGCGGCCGGCCAGGATGTGGGCCAGGAGGTCTACCGGGACGCAGCCGTCGTTGGCGGCGGGTACGACGGTGACCCCGGCGTTCTCCGCCTCCGTGGTGAAGGTGTCGAAGATCTTCTTGATGTAGAGCTGCTCGCCTGAGGTGTCGACGTAGTGGCAGCCGGCGGCGATCGCGGCGCGGACCACGGCCTCACCTGACGAGGTGAAGGGTCCGGCGCAGTTGATGACGCCGTCGCAGCCGCGGAACGCGCGCACCAGCGCCCCATGGTCGCCGGTGTCGGCCACGCGTCGTTCCGCGTCGAGGAGGCCGACCGCCGAGGCGGCCTCCTCCAGGCGCGCGAGATCACGTCCGGCCAGGACCGTCTCGACGTCGCGTCGCGCCAGTTCGGCGAGCACGAGCTTTCCCTGGTATCCACTCGCGCCATAAACGGCGATCTTCATGTCATCTCCTCACGATGGGAGCTGCGCGGTTGCTCAGCCCACCAGCACAGTAAGGCGCCGACACAAGACGATCGAATGCGTGATCCGCTCTAGAGTTTGCGTCATCGTCTTCACCGAGGTCGTCGTTGGTTACACTGGCTGCGTGGATGTTCTGTCTGATGTGGTGAGTGCGGCGCGTACCGGTCGCCCCCACTCGGGCCGGGTGACCAAGTCCGCTCCCTTCGCCGAGCGGTTCCCGCCGGTGCCGTCCGCCGGGTTCCACATCGTTCTCCAGGGAACGTGCTGGCTTCTCCCCTCGCAGGGTGAGCCGATCGCGCTCGGGCCGGGCGACGTGGCGTTCCTGCCGCGCGGATCCGCACACGGTCTGGCCGACGACCCCTCCACCCCGGCGAGCGAGCCGCCCACAACGCTCACCGGAGTCCATGACGGCCGCG
This sequence comes from Nonomuraea sp. MTCD27, assembly GCF_041950495.1. NCBI lineage: Bacteria > Bacillati > Actinomycetota > Actinomycetes > Streptosporangiales > Streptosporangiaceae > Nonomuraea > Nonomuraea sp. MTCD27. Next base: position 42,093 of record NZ_JBGNUW010000050.1, read on the forward strand.
ACGACGAGACGCCAGCCGACCGGCCGCCGACGGTGGTCATGCTCTGCGGTGCCTACCTCCTGGACAGATCCGCGCCGCATCCGCTTCTGAACGACCTGCCCGAGGTCATCCACCTACCGACGCGGGTAGGGCGCCACAGGGAACTCCGCGCCGCGGTCGAACTCCTCGGTGTGGAGCTGGACAGCGACGCCCGCCCGGGCTCCGACACCATCCTGCTCACCCTGCTGGATCTTCTGCTGCTCTACATCCTGCGCGCGTGGTTCGAAGAACAGCGCGTCTCCGGCCACTCCGCCACCGGCTGGGCCGCGGCCCTGCACGACCCCGCCGTCGCCGCCGCACTCCGCGCCATCCACGCAGACCCCAGCCGGCCATGGACCGTCGAGGAGTTGGGCGCGCAGGCACGCCTGTCCCGCGCCGCCTTCGCCCGGCGGTTCACCCATCTGGTCGGCCAGCCACCGCTCACCTACCTGACATGGTGGCGGATGACCACCGCCGCCCGGCTCCTGCGCGCCTCCGACGCCCCCGTCAACACGATCGCCCAGCAGGTCGGCTACAGCTCGCAGTACACCTTCACCCATGCATTCAAACGCCAGTACGGGTCACCGCCCGGCAGTTACCGGCACCACGCCGGCTGAAGCACAACACCCGCGCAGGGATCTTCGGAGTCAGGCGGCCTTCGAAGGTGATGGCGGAGGCGTTGAGGGCGGCTTTCCAGCGGGTGATCCAGCGTTTGCGGCCATTGCCGGTCGGGTCCAGGCTCATGATCGCCATGTGGACGCACTTGAGCGCGGCCTACTCGTTGTGAAGTGGCCGCGGGCCTTGACCGCCCGCCGGATCCGGGCGTTGACCGACTCGGGGCGGCGTACCGGAACGAGGCGCGCAGCAAACCCGCACCGCCATGCGCTACGTCGAACCCGGCCCCGAAGCCATCGCCAAGGTCACCGAGGTGCCGGACCCCGCCGCCGTACGCATGACTGCGCACGTCACGACCCAAATGGCGGCTGGTGACAGACGCGTTAACCTCAGCTATTCAGCCGGGGCGGTAGCTGTGCTCTAGAACATGAGAAAAGGTGCCCCTGAACTGCAAGGATTCGGGTGTCGAAGCCATATCCGCTGCAGAAGCAGGTGCACCTTTCTGGTGAGT
>NZ_JBGNUW010000051.1:0-33111 GCF_041950495.1 Nonomuraea sp. MTCD27
GTAGGGCTCGATGAACTCCCACTCCGCGTCCGTCAATTGCACTCGCGTCACGCAAAACGATCTACCAGATCGGACCCCGAAACGAGGGCGGATCCCGCAGATTGATCACAACCAAATACACGCCCTAAGGCTCAATTGTCCTGTCTCGTTGAACTCAAGGCATGATGCGTCTCTAACCTGCGGTGCACCAGATTGGATGAGACGATGCCGAGCGGAATCACCTCATCGATCATGAGGCATTTCGATGTAATCCACGGTGGTGCTCCGGATCAGCGGCTGTGGGGCCAGAACTGCAGGAGAAAGACCTCGGCCTCGTAGTCTTCGCTCCCCAACTCGAAGTACTCGACGTCCTCGGGCTCCAGTGCTAGCTCGCGAGCCGACAGCCGGACTTGCCAGCGCGTGTCGCGCGCGCCCAGGTCGATCTCGAGCGGGCTCGCGACCTCGTCATCATCCTCGAGATGGACGACCCCCGATGTCAGCCGGAACTGGACGACGATCTGCTTGTCCCAGACGCCGGCGGCCGTGGGCGGCGGCTCGGCGGTCCAGACCTCGAAGATGAACCTGCCTCTGACCAGCTCCAGCACATCGTCGCGCCGCACGATCGTCTCGATCACCATCAGATTCTGGGTGGTGGAGCATAATTCATCACCCAAGAGCCGCGCGTCTTCTGTGTCGATGGTCGGGCCGTCGGCGTCAGCGAGGAGATAGCGTCCATATCTGCGCCGGAAGGTGTCTTCGATGGTTATCAGCAACTCGGTCATAAAATCTTATGCTGTCACTCTGAGGGGCCACAGAGATTCCGGACAGCCGTCTTGTGGTCGTAAAGCCTATGCGGCTGCTTGCTGTGAGAGGGACTCGTTGAGTACCTCCAGTGGTGGCCGATAGCCAAGCGCCGAGTGCAGGCACCCGTGTCGGCGACCTGATCGGAGAGGAACCCGCTCTTCGCCCGGCCCTTGTCACAAGAACAGCCTCGGCTGTCTGCGATCAGGACCCTTCCCAGCACCAACGGCTGTCCGCCGGTTCCTCCTCCCCGGAACAGGTCGCGATAGGGCTCGATGCGTACGCGTAGGGGGTTTCGAGCCGGTTGACCGAGGGCCGGCCGGTGGCGGCGTACTGGTCGATGGATGCCCTGGGTGGCGGCATCCGTGGGGCTGCCTGGGCGGGGTCGGTCGGCTTGCGCTCTCCCAAAGTGGGGCGATGGTCGTGAGCGGCGACCGGCCCCTGCCCTGGGGAAAGGGGACGGGGGCGGGGGAGGAGGGCAGGCCCTGCAGCAGGGCGCGTACCAGGACGGTCGGCGTGGTCGGCGGTGGCCGGGCGGGTGGAGGGCCACGTGCGCCAGACGCGGCCGAGGAAGGCCGCCAGCTGGAACGGCCACTGGCGCGCTGCGGGCGGGACGAGCCTGGGTGGAGTGGTCGGGTTTCACGGCTGCCCCATGGGCTGTGCCATCGGGCCGAAGCGCCGCTGCAGCTCATCATCGGCACGGCTCGCCACAAGAACCACACACTGCCATGCGCTACGTCAAGCCTGTTGTGACGCGATCACGTGTCTCTGGTAGCCCCCGTCTTACCGGCCGTTACCAGGATCGTTCTCCGGCAGGAACCGCCGGGGAATTCTGCGAGTCCGCCTGATGATCCAGGCAGCGGCTCGGGTACGCCAGCGGGGTGCCTGTGCCTCGTCAGATGGATGGCGGCCCGGCTCGACCGTCCGCCGCTCGATCAACGCCTGGGCCGCCGCCAGGCCGTAAAGATCGTCTAGAGCGGGGTCGGTGGCCAGTGCGGCCAGGTGGGTAGAGCCCCGTGTGGCATCCCGTTCGGCCAGGGCCTGTGCCGCCGCCACGCGGTAGAGGCTGTGCAGGTCCGTGTCGGCGGCCAGCACGGCGAGCAGGTCGGTGGCCCGCGCTTCGTCCAGGTCGGTGAGTTCTCGCGCAGCCGCCACGCGCTCGCCACCGTGCACGGTGGGATCGGCGGCCAGCGCGGCCCAGACCTCCGTGGCCCGCAGATCGGCGAGTTCGGCCAGGGTTTGAGCCGCTCGCACACGGTATAGGTCCTGCAGGTCGGAGGTGGCGGCCAGCGCGACGAGCAGGTCGGTGGCTCGCCCGTCGCCCAGCGCGGCCAGCTCCTGGGCGGCCAAGACACGGCCGTGTCCGCTCAGGGCACGATCGGCGGGCAGCGCGGCCAGGAGATCGCAGCCTTGCCGCCCATCCAGTTTGACCAGTTCCCGAGCTGCCGTGACACGGGCGTCGTACAACGTGGTGTCGGTGGCTAGCGCGCCCCACACCTTCACAGCCTGTCGGCCATCCAGGTTGACCAGTTCGTGCGTCGCCGTGACGCGGGCGTTGTTGGACAAGGTGGTGTCGGTGGCTAGCGCGGCCCACAGCTGCGCGACGTGCTGATCACCCAGTTCGGCGAGTTTCCGCGTCGCCGTGATGCGGCTGTCACCTGTGCGTGCGGGGTCGCCGGCCAGCGCGGTCCACACGTCGGCCGCTCGTGGATCGGCCAACTCGGTGAGTGACTGGGCGAGGATGACGCGGTCGCCGTCGCGCTGGGTCGGGTCGGTGGCCAGCGCGGCCAGCAGGTCGGCGGCTCGTGCGTCACTCGATCTGGCCAGCGACAAGGCCGCTGCCGCGCGGTGCGGCCCGTACAGGGCGGAGTCGGTGGCCAGGGCGGCCAGGAGGTCGAAGCCGTGTGGGTCGTTCAGCTCGGCCAGCTCCCGTGCCGCCGAGACGCGGTGTTCACCGTTCAAGCTCGGGTCGGCGGCCAGTGCGGTCAGCAGATCGTGGCCTAGCTCGTGATTCACATCTGCCAGTGCCCGGGCGGCGTCGACACGCATGTGTCCGGCACGGGCGGAGTCGGTGGCCAGCTCCTTCAGGGTGCAGGTGGCCGCGTCGATGGTCTGCGGGGTCAGCGTAAGGCCGTCGGCGGCGAGCTGAGCGATGTACCTCGCGCCGATGCTCCAGCCTGCCGAGCGGTGCAAAGCCGTCGTCAGCCGTGGCGGCACAGGGAAAGGCGGTGCTCCTGACGGCCCGCCCAGCCAGGCGGCGACGAGGAATCGGTCGTAGCTAGACAAGCTGACCAGGCCTCTACGGCTTCGCCAGCCGTACAGTGAGCGGGACGCCTGCCTGCTGAGCCGGGCGTCAGCGGCCACGTGCCGGGCGGCCAGGAACTCGCCGATGGTCTGGTGGATGAAGGTGTAGGTTCCGCCATGCGCGGAGATCAGGCCGGTACGGCACAGCAGGTGCTCGCGCCGGGCCGTCCAGTCGAGTGGCAGCATGCCAGGCGGGCACAGGTGGTCGGTGGCGTGCAGTACCTCGGTCAGCAGATCGGCCGCGGGGTCGTCGTCCATCCCATGCCGATGATGCTGCCGGGCAGCGACACGGCCCAAGGTGGCGAGGATCGCATCCGGCAGTTCAGGGACGAGGGGATCGGTCAGGCGTTGCCGCAGCAGGAGCTGGAAGTTCTGATAGATGCTGTAGCGGTCGCGGGGCAGCGCCCTGCCGGGCCCGGCGGCGTGGAGCTGACACAGGATCGTGGCCAGCAGCGGGGTGCGGGCCAGCTGTGCCAAGGCCGGACGCGTCGCTTGGGCCAGGAAGCCGTGCACCGCGGCCTCGGGGTCAGGCAGCTGCGCGGGGTCCAGGTCGTGGGCCGTGCGCATCCAGCCTTCGGCGAAGGACCGAAGCTGGCTGGGCTCGAAGGGCAGGAGCTCATAGACGAGCAGATGCGGGTCCCGTTCCAGCGCTGCTAATTCCCCTTCGGAGAGCGGGCGGCTCGTGAGCACGAACCGGTACGGACCCGCGCGGTGTTCGCCCAGCAGCTGGGTCAGCTGCAGTCGCTGCCGTATGTCGGTGATCTCGTCGAGGCCGTCCAGCAGGACCAGCCAGCGGGAGGCGGGCCGGGGCAGGCGGTCGAAGATTTCCGCGTTCAGCGCTGGTACCCGCCGCCCGGACAGCTCATCACGAGCTGCGGCGGCAACCTGCTCGGCGAACGACAATCCCCGCACGGTGAGGTACGCGGCGGGCACGTAGACGGGAACCTCGTCGACCACGGCGGCCTCGCCGTTCCGCACGGAGGCGGCCAGAGTGATCAGAACGTGGCGGAGCAGGCTGGATTTGCCCGCACCAGGACCGCCCAGCAGGAGCACGTTATGGTCGGTCGACACGACCGCCTCGGCCGTGAGCCGCACCCCGGACGCGCCGGACGCGTATGGACTCCCCGTTTCGGCGTCCGCTGTGCTGAACCGTGGCCGGCTGCGCTGCTGTACGTACACCTGTGACAGCGGCGGCAGCCGGGAGCCGGGCAGAACGCCCGGGTAGGGGTGGGCCTCGGCGGTATGGCGAGCGGCAGCGAGATAGGGCTCCAGCCAAGGCTCGCTTCGAGGCGCGTCGCGGGCAGCGCGCCACCACGACAACCAGGCCCGCTCCTCCAGCAAGCCCGCAGTCATCTCGTCTGCGTCGATGCGACCCTGCTCCTGACGCTTGCGCAGCGCCTCCAGCAACGCCTTGACCACGGCCTCCAGGAGAGGTTGGTCCTGCGGAAGGTCCGCACCGGTGGACCAGGCGCTGATCCGCTTGCGATCGACGAAGACCCTCCTGCCGACGCCGGCGGCCTTCCCGGCGGCAGCAGCGCCGGTGACGTTCATCCGGTGCTCGAGGATGGCGGTGGCCCGCTGGGCGATCTGGGTGTTGCTGCGGCCGCACAGCCGCAACCCTTCGCCGAGCCGGTCGGCGAACCAGCGGCGCGGATCGTCCCGCGGACCGGTCATCCGAGGTCACCCGTCCGGCCGGGGCCGGACCGGACACTTTCCTTCGCCTGGGAACATGGCGCTGACCTGCAGACTGTCCGGCAGTCCCAGGAGCGAGGGCGGGACACCGCCGACACAGAGCCGGATGCTCGCCGCATGAACGTCGTTGAACTCCTCGTCGAGTTGGTGCAACTGACCGCCGCCGTGACCGCGCTGGCGACCACCGTGCAGGACGCCCGTGAGCGGCGTGACCGCGAGCGGCCTGAGACGTCCCCGGAGGACGGCTGACCCACGACTGCTCGGGCCGGTATGTGTCATCGCACCGACCGCGCTGAAGTGATCTCCGCTGCGAACAGTCATAGCGCCCATCCCACCACGACCCGGCACTGTCCGGCTGAGTAATCAGCGAACCCGGTGGTTCGGCGATAGGTAGGGGACAGGACGATGGAAAGTGTAGGCGCCACGCACGCGATTGCGAACGCCTGCAGGTGCAACGATGCGGCGGCCTCGCGGGGGGCGTTGTCTGCCCATCAGACGTCACCGCGCGTACCTGGGCCAACACCACGGCATTGCTGATGTCGTGACGAGGCGCCAAGGACGCGATTACCGGCCTGCGGGCGGCGCAGCTTCGCCGGCTGGGGCCGACGCCCCAGGCTCAACGCTGAGCACCCGGGTTCGCGGGCGGCGATGTGCCCGCACGGCGGTCACGGCCACCGCCGCGGCGTGCGCTCAGTGCTGACTCTTAGAATCCTTTGCGTGATCAGCCGCAGGGCGCTCAACCGCGCCACCCTGGCTCGCCAGTTGTTGTTGCGCAAGCACACGATGCCGGCGCTGGAGGCGGTCGAGCACCTGGTCGGGTTGCAGGCCCAGGCGCCGTTCCCGCCGTACTTCGGGTTGTGGTGCCGCTTGTCGGGCTTCCGGCCGCAGGAGCTGGCCGAGCTGCTGACCGAGCGGCAGGTGGTGCGGATCGTGCTCATGCGCGGCACCGTGCACCTGGTCAGCGCCGCCGACTGCCTGTGGTTGCGGCCGCTGGCGCAGCCGATGCTCACCCGTACCTTCCAGAGCGTGTACGCCGCCCGCCTCGCGCGCGTCGACCAGGACGCGGTGGTCAAGGCGGGGCTGGAGCTGCTGCGAGAGGGGCCGATGACGGCGGCGGCGCTCGGCACGGCGCTGGCCGGGGCCTTTCCCGGCGCGGCGGCCGACCTGTCGCAGATCCTGCGCAGCCTGGTCGCGCTGGTCCAGGTGCCGCCGCGGGCGGTGTGGGGGGAGACGGGCCAGACGGCCTACGTCACGGCCGAGGCGTGGCTGGAGCGGGAGCTGCATGCCTCGCCGTCCCTTGAGGAGCTCGTCCTGCGTTACCTGCGGGCGTTCGGCCCGGCCACGGTGGCCGACGTGCAAGCCTGGTCGGGCCTGACCGGGCTGCGCGAGGTCGTGGACCGGCTGCGGCCCCAGCTGGTGATGCTGAGCGATACGGTGTTCGACCTGCCGGACGCGCCCCGCCCGGACGAGGACACTCCCGCACCTGTACGACTCCTCGCGCCGTTCGACAACCTGCTGCTCAGCCACGCCGACCGCACCCGCGTCATCTCCGACGAGCACCGCAAGCGCGTCATCACGATCAACGGCCAGGTGCACGGCACCCTCCTGGTCGATGGTTTCGTGCACGGCATCTGGAAGCGGGACAAGGCGGTGGTGACGATCGAACCGTTCGCGCCCTTGACCGACGCCCAGGCCGAACAGGTGCACGCGGAGGCGGCGGAGCTGCTGGAGTTCGCCGAGCCGGGCAAGGCGCACCAGATCAGAGGGGTGTAGCGAGGTCGACCGTGCACTTGGGCGTGGCCCGCCGAGTCAGGTTCCAGGGTTTCGCCCGTGCCTTATCGGGAGCAGGGACCGCCAAAGGACACGCGTGATCGAGTACGGCGTGCCTTACAACGGAGCCGCGACCATCGCCGGGGCGGAGGAGGGCCTGGCCAAGCGGGGGACAGGCGGGCCGCGTACTCGCCCATGACTGGCACGCAACTGGTCGACCGCGACCGCCAGCCACCTTCGCGAAGTACACGCCCAGCCCCGCCAGCCCTGCCACCGCGACCACCGCCCCACCGCGGGATCACGCATCGAAGGTGCCCGAACGTCCGGAAGGACAGCCTCGGACGCCATCAGGAGTACTCGAGGACTCCTGGCCGGACCCAACAGGCCACCCAAGCCCTGCGACATGCCCTGGGCGCCGCTTCACGCGCAAGGCATCGGCGATGTTCGCTTCTTACGCTTCACCGTCCAGGCCAGCACTGATCAGCCAGATATGCTCGCAGGTCGAAGATGCCTTCTGCAGTTGCTCGCGAGACTGTTGCGAGGCGTGGTAGAAGGTCCGCTCGATCATCCAGCACAGGGCGCGTGCCATGGCTGACGCCTGGTGTGGTTCGGTGCCGGCCTGAACGCCGGCTCGTTCCAAGACGGCAGTGATGGCTCTGATGAACAAGTCAGCGGTATGGCTCCACAGCTTGCCGATCTCCGGCACGGTCAACGACAGGTCGATCGCCGTGCGCATGACCAGGCCGTGCTCGTTCCACAGCTCGACCGTGCGCTGCATGGCCGCTGCGATGGCCTGGCGCGGCTCGTCGGTCTCCGCAGCGGCCCGGGATCGCTCCCACAGGTGCTCAACGGTCCGGGCCACGAGTGCCGTGACCACTTCTTGCTTGGAGCCGAAGTAGAAGTACAGGGCGCCGCGTGTGATGCCGGCGCCCTGTGCGATGTCGCCGACGGCCATGGCGTCGTAGCCCTTTTGCGCCAGCAGAGCTTCGCAGGCGTCCAGAATGGCCCGCTCCCGGACATCGCCCTTGCGTTCGGTGGTGCGTCGGCTCCGCGCGGGGTGGTGGCCGGGCATCAGAGCTGAGCGCCCTCGGCGAAGTCGGTCGTACGGGAGAGCGTCTCCCATGCCCGGATGTCCTCGTCCACGGCCACGCGCGCGGCGGTGACCAGTCGCAGCGCGTCCGAACCCAGGACGAGATGGGCCGGCGGCTGGTCGACCGACGCGATGTGCACGACGGCTTCCCCGGCCTTGGCCGGATTGCCCAGTTGGTTTCCGCTTGCCTTCTGCCGCGCTTCACGGATGGGGGTGAACAGCTCGTCGTAGTCGTCGATGGACCGCGCGGCGCGTGTCATGGACCGTCCCGCCCAGTCGGTGCGGAAGGAGCCGGGCTCGATCGCCGTCACGTGGATCCCGAACTGTGCGACCTCCTTGCCCAGGGCCTCGAGGATGCCTTCCAGGGCGAACTTGCTACCGCAGTAGGCGGACATGCCGGGCACGGCCATCAGCCCGCCCATGGACGTGACGGCCATCAAGTGTCCGCGGCGGCGCCGGCGCATGTAGGGCAGTGCTGCCTGCAGGGTGGCCACCGTCCCGAATACGTTGACCTCGAACTGCCGCCGCACCTCGGTCAGCGGGGTTTCCTCAAAGGTGCCCTCCAGGCCGTAACCGGCGTTGGCGACGACGACATCCACAGGCCCGACGCTCTGCTCTACCTCGGCGACCACACTCGAGACGGCGTCGCCATCGGTCACATCCAGAATGCGGCCGTGAGCGTACCTGGGTTGGAGCTCTTCGAAGGCCCGCAGGTCTTTCTCGGAGCGGACCGTTCCGACGACAGTGTGCCCGGCGGCCAGGGCGGCTTGCGCGAAGGCACGCCCAAGGCCCGTACTGACGCCGGTGATGAGCCACTTCTGCTTCTGCACTGCCCCTCCAGACAGGACTCGAAAGGAGCTGGACTGCCCCCTTCGTCCAAATTCTACACGGCGTCGATTTTTATCGTCACAGTGTAGATTCCGCTTCACGGCTCCGCCGACCGCCCTATGACGATCTTCCCGAGCAAGAGCAGAGGCCACCGGGTAAGCGGCCACGTAAACAGCGAGATGGACATCGTGCGCTGCTGACTCCCGTGGGACCAGTGGGCCTCACGGTTGATCATGGGCCGGCCGCCGGCGAACACCTTGCGCATCGCGTCCTGCACCGCTTCCGTGCCGATCCCGTCGATGACCTCGGTCAGGGAGCGGCCGACCCGGGAGTACGGGTAGCCGTCACTGAGCTGCTGGGCCGCCTCGTTCAGCCAGACGCAGCGCAGCTCCTGTCCCAGATGGCCATGGCGACGGGGAAGTTGCTGATGAGCGACTCCGGCAGTCGGGCCGCCGCGGCCATGGCCGGGCGTATACCGCGACTCCCGCGGGTTCTCGAGAAGCTTGGGGCGCAACGCAAGACTGGGCCCGCGCACTCGATGGTGAAGCGGAAGGCCGGCATGCCGGCCCAGTTCTTCAACTTTCTGATCGCCGGTACCAGGTCGGCGTCCACCGGCTGACGGGACACACCGTCGTCCAGCCAATCGACGAGTTCAACCGTCCTGCAAATACCGAGTACGGCGTCACCCGTGTACCTCCTTCCATCGAACAGATCGACGCCTTGTTCGGGGCTTGGCGTGAGGCGCTGTCCAATGCCCGCAAGGTTCTGCCTGCGTTGGCGTCACGGGGACTCAGGCAGGCTCGGCCAAGCCGGCGGTGAAGGCGGCAGCCTCGATGCCCTCTCCTGCGAGTTGCTCGACGGGTGCGTCCAGTCGGTCTTACGGCGGGCTGCCAGGGCCACACGGAAGTTTTCGCGCCCGAAGCGCCGGGCCACGGAGACGCCGAGCCGCGATACCAGCACCGAAAACGGCGATTACTTCGGATATGAGACCACTCCCTGCTAAAGGCAATTGACTTGAACCCAAGGGTCAGGGGGCGGTCCTGTCGGTGGCGTCGAGGTGCTGCGTCATCATGGCCTGTCCGGACGTCCAGCCGCCGTCCACCGTGATTTCCGCGCCGGTCATGTACGAGGCCGCGTCCGAGAAGAGGAAGGACACCGCCTCGCCGATCTCCTCCGGGACGCCGATCCGGCCCAGCGGGGCCAGGGGGAAGTTGCCTTCCCCCAACTGCGCGTTACGCTCCATGGTCATCGGGGTGTAGATCACGCCCGGATTCACGGCGTTGACTCGAATCCGGTGGCGCCCCAGCTCCGCCGCGGCGATCTTGGTCAGGCCCCGGACGCCCCACTTGGACGCTCCGTACCCCGAGACCCCAGCAAGCCCGATCAGTCCCGAAATGGAGGCGATGTTGACGATCGAGCCGCCGCCGGCCGCCCGCATCGCTTCGATGACCGCCTTCAGCCCGAGGAACACTCCGGTCAGGTTGACCTTCAGCACCCGTTCGAACCGCTCCAGCGTCTCGCTCTCCAGAGGTGCCCCCGCGGCGATCCCGGCGTTGTTGACCAGGCCGTCCACCCGGCCGAAGTGCTCGACGGTCGCCTCCACCACGCTCTTCCAATCATCCTCGCTGGTCACGTCGTGACGGAGGAACAGGCCCCGGATCTCGGAGGCGGTCTTGGCACCCTGTTCGTCGAGCAGGTCGGTGACCACCACCTTGGCTTCGCCCCGAGCCATGCGGGCGGCCATGGCCGCACCGATCCCGCGGGCGCCACCCGTCACGATCACTACCTTGTTCTGCAAACCAGACATGCTCGTCCCTTCCTGTTGTTCGTCGATCCGTTGAGCTGAGTCAGCGGAAAACGCGGCGATCAGGCGTTCCAGACACCGGTGGCCGCCGTTTCGCAGGCGTAGTCGGAGAAATCGAGATGCCGTCAACCAACGTGACATCAGCCGCCACATAGTGTCCTGAGCAGCGGAATCAGCTTCCGCTTCAAGCCGGCTTCGCCGTTCGCTGTTCGACAGCATGGCGGCTCGTTGGCCGTCGAGCAGGTCGCGTCGGTGATCTGCGGTATCGGCGGCCAACCACCAGCAGCTGGATGAGCTTGTCGAACACGACCCGGTCGGTGACCGGTCGCCGTTGGCAACCCAGCGGGTGGTCGGCCTGGTAACCGGCGGGACGGTCGGGCAGCAGCGCGGCAAACTGGTCCCACCGCGGGTTGGTGAGCCACGATGGCAGGGCAGGCACAGGTCCTGCTGGTGATCGGAAGCGTCGAGAACTTTTAGATCATCGAGGCTGGCGCCCGGCCGTTGCCTACCTGATGTCGAGCGCCCCTCTGGGGCACAGCCGGACGGCCTCGGCCGCTGCCTCGCGCAGCTCCCCGGAGGGATCCGGTAGGACTACCGCGACCCGTCCGTCGTCGTCCCCCTGGTCGAAGACCCCCGGCGCGGTGAGCGCGCACAGGCCGGGGCTGATGCAGACGGTGGTGTCGGCGGTGATCCGCATGCTCCGCCTACCAGGTGACGGGCAGGGCGTGGATGCCGTACGCGAGATTGCCGTGTTTGTAGGGCAGTTCGTCCACCGGCACGGCGACCCGCAGGGTGGGGATGCGCTCGAAGAGGGTGGAGAAGGCGATCTCCAGCTCCGCCCGGGCGAGGTTCTGCCCGAGGCACTGGTGCACGCCGTAGCCGAAGGCCACGTGGTGCCGGTTGCCGCGGTGAACGTCGAGCCGCTCGGGCTCGGGGAACACTGCGGGGTCCCAGTCGGCCGCGGCCAGCAGGGCGAAGACTCCCTCGCCCGCGCGGATCCGGGTGCCGCTGAGCTCGGTGTCCTCGGCCGCGATCCGGGTGGTGACGAGGTCGGCGATGCTGAGGTAGCGCAGCAGCTCCTCGATGGTGTCGGGGAGCAGCTCGGGATTCTCCCGCAGGGCGGTGAGCTGGTCGGGGTGCTCCAGCAGCGCCACGGTGCCCAGCGAGATCATGTTCGCCGTGGTCTCGTGGCCCGCGTTGAGCAGCATCAGGCACGTCATCACGAGGTCATCCCGGCGGAGCTCGCCGGCGGGCTCCAGGTGCTCGGTGACCAGCTTGCTCAGCAGGTCGCCGCCAGGCTCCTGCTGCTTGCGGGTGATCAGGCCGTCCATATAGGCGCGCAGCTCACCCAGCGCGGCCGCGACCTGCTCCGCGGTGCTCGTCCCTGACACGCCGACCATGCTCCTGCTCTGGAAGAACTCGTGGTCGTCGTAGGGCACACCGAGCAGCTGGCATATCACCAGCGACGACACGGGGAGCGCGAACGCCTCGACCAGGTCCACCGGCGGGGTCCTGGCGAGCAGGTCGTCGAGCAGCCGGTCGACGGTGGCCTGGATGCCGGGCCGCATCGTCTTGATGCGTTTGAGGGTGAACTCCTGGATGAGCATCCGCCGGTAGAAGCTGTGCTGTGGCGGGTCCATGCGGATGAACGGCGGGCGCTGCAGGACCTGCGCCTGTCCCGGGAGGAGCGTGGGGAAGCCGGGGCGGGTGCCGTCGGCGCTGAACACCGGGCTGCTCAGCACGGTCCGGACATCCTCATACCGGGTCACCAGCCAGGCGGTGCCGCCGGTGGGCAGCCGCACCTTGGAAGCAGGTTCCTCGGCGCGCAGCCGGTCGTAGTCCGGCGGTGGGGCGAACGGGCACTGCCGCCGGAACGGGAAGCTCCGGCTGTCAGGAGTCGTGGTCTGGGACATCAGCCTCTCCTCAATAAGCGGAGGGTAATCCTTCGCTTGCTGCAGACGGTAAGCTAGCACAATCGAAGGGATTCCCTCCACATCCCAAGGAGATGGGTACCGGTTGACCGAGAACACGACCCGACTGCGGGCGGACGCCCGTCGCAACCGCGAGCAGATCATCATCACGGCCCGCGAAGTCTTCCTCGAGCAGGGCATCCACGCGCCACTGGAGGAGATCGCCCGCCGTGCCGGTATCGGCATCGCCACCCTCTACCGCCGCTTCCCCGACCGCCACACGCTCGTCCAGCAGGTCGCCCTGGACAACCTGACCCTGGTCGGTGAGGAACTGGACCGCGCCACCGCCGCGCACCCCGACGCCTGGGACGCTCTCGCGCAGCTCATACGCCGCCTGGTGGAGCTGCGGCTCAGCATCATCATGCCGGTGCTGCTCCCCGGCCTGGAGGAGGACGCGCGCAGCGAGGGGGGAACACTGAGGGCGCGACGCGACCAGCTCTTCGAGCAGATGGAGCAGCTCACCCGCACCGCCCAGCAGGAGGGGCAGCTCCGCCAAGGCGTCAACCCCATCGACATCTGGCTCGGCGTCATCAAGCTGTCCCGCCCGCTGCCCGTCATCGGCACTGAACTGAACGAGCTGATTACTGGCCAGCAGCTGGAGCTGTTCCTCGGCAGCCTCCACGCCACGGCGCTGGACGCCTCCGAGCCGCTGCGCCGGCAGCCGCTGACCCTCGACGAGCTGGACCGCCACCTCAAGATGGCGGAGTAGCCAGTGCCGTTCTTCTCCTCTCTGCTGGCCATTCAGGCCGGGCAATTGCCTGCACGAGACGCAGGCGAAGGTCTGCGGCGACACCACCAGCGCGGACGTGCACCGCAGCTGGCAGGGGGACCAGGACCCAGGTTTCCAGGCGCTCTTTGAACCCAAGTCCTGTAGCGGTATGAGAAGACTCCGGCAGTGTGGAGCTAATGGCGTCATGGTGGGCGGGTTGTCGGCTTGATCTGCATCTTGTCGCTGGGACTGTCGATTCAGAGGCATTCCTCAACCCATGGACCGAACACGATCGCGGACTCGTAGGCAGGCCCCCCTCTGCAGCGAAGATGGCCGGGTCTACCTGTCCTGTGGGGATTCCGGCCAGTACGGGACCGCCTGCTGGGCGGCGGCCGCGATGGCCGCGCCGTCGAGTTCGACGATGCTCAGCTCTATGCCGCCGACGGGCCACTCCACGGCGAGTTGGAACCTCTCCTGGGGAGGCGAAGGCCACAGCCATAGCCCCCAGGTCGTGACACCTACGTCCTCGTCACCGCTGCGCATGGACATGCCCGGGAGCAGCAAGGACAACTGCGGGCCCGGTGGCGGATCCTGCGGGAGTTGTGTCCTGTCCCAACGTTGTCCGACGGTGGTGGCCTTGGCGCCGTCGGCGAGGCGCACGCCGAAGCGCAGCAGCTGGTCCGGTAACGGCTGCTCGGCCTTCACCCCGGTGACCATGTGAGGGAACACGGATAGTTGGAGGGCCTGGAAGTCGTCGGGGGATAGAGTCTGCCGTCGGGTGACGAGGTCCACGTTGATCAGGCAGCCGGTGCTGAATGCCTGAATCGTCGGCACGGTGATGGCGACATTCGGGGTGCGGGCCAGTATCAGCCCGCTGACCATCACCGCGCCCATCTCGTCCGCCGGCGGAGCGGACCAGGCCGGCCATCCAGGTTTGGGTGGGCGAGTCCGTTCTTCCTGAGCTGGCGGGGGTTCGAAGAACATACCTTCACCGTACGGAAATCCTGCGGACTGCGTGGTATGCGGATCATGGATAGCTTTCTGGAGAAAGACTCCACCGGCGATGGAAAGACCACATCCCGGACAGCGCCGCGCAGGCGTTCGCGGCGAACGCCGAGGTACTGGCCGAGCACAGTCCCCAGCGTTTCGTCCTGCTCGTCCATCCGGCCACCCTCGCCTCGTCCCACCCGCAGAGCAGGTCACGCAGGGAACAGATCGAGCGTGCGATCCTGTCTTCCCTGAACTTCCCGACGACCGTCCGCGCGCCGACCGGATATCTGCGGGCCGTCAGGCCCGGCGTTGCGTGAGTGCTGGGCTGAGGTGCCGGCGACCCTGGTCCCGGTGATCGAGACGCTGGAATGCCTGACCGATCGCGACGCGAGCATGGAGCAGACGCTGCGCGCTCGGCCCGTCCATGCCCGCCCTGGGGATGACGGACCTGGTGGCGCTGTGCGCCGCACGAGCCGGGATCCGATCCCAGCACCACGCCTGATAGAACGCTGCCGCAACATCCCCTGAGTGCGCAAGGGCCGGTCGTGACGCTGGTGTGCTGTGGGCTCGGCGCCGCCGCGATCACCATCACGGCCGAGGGCGGGCAACCCCCTCTCGACCTTCCGGGCGCGACGGAACTCGCCGGCACGTTCCTGCAGGTCCACGACGCGGACCAGGAAGTGCGGGAATCAGCCCGCCTGGGGAGACGACCCGGGTGGGCGGCTCGGGGAGGACGGCAGGGCGTACTGGCTGAGGAACCGCTCCACGAGCCGGTCGGTGAACTCGCGCGACACGGGCTCCCCCGTGACCAGCACCCGGTAGTAGAGGGGGCCGAGAAGCTGGTCGAGCGCGAAGCCGACGTCGAAGCCCGCGGGCAGTTCGCCGCGCTCGACCGCGCGGGCCAGCGGAAGGGCGTCGCGGGCGCGCTGCCGGCCGAGGTAGTCGGCACGCAGCCGGGCGGCGAGCTCCGGGTCGTGCTGGGCCTGTCCGGCCAGCGCGCGGAAGACGGCGCCGGGGTCCGAGCGGGTCAGGAAGCCGGCGAGCCCGCCGAGGTGCGCGCGCAGGTCACGCCCGAGGTCGCCGTGATCAGGTACGGGCAGGTGCTCGGCCATGTCCTCGATGAAGGCGTCCATCAGCACGTCGACCTTGGAGGGCCACCAGCGGTAGATGGTCTGCTTGGCGACACCGGCGCGGGCGGCTATCCCCTCCATCGTCACTCCCGCGAACCCGCGCTCCACCAGCAGGTCGTCGGCCGCGTCCAGCACGGCCTGCCGGGCTTCCTCGCTGCGCCCGTACCGGTTTCCCCGGTGGGCCGCGCGGCGCTCGTCGGCTGCCTTCCCGGCGGACCCCGAACCGCCCATGTGGCCTCCCGCTTGGTACCTGCCTTCTCGATTGGGCACTTTAGCGAACCGCCTTGGACCGGGCGCTCTAGACAAGACTCAACGTCGCGTCTAGCCTAACCGCCATGTCCATCTCACTGCACACCTCACCAGTCCGCCCCGTACTCGACCGGCTGTTCGCCGCGGCCGACCGCGACGACGACGCCCCGGTCGGCCCGTACTCCGCGCACTCGGGCGCGCAGGAGCGCGCCGATGCCCTGGAGGCGGTCTACATGCCGATCTCCGAACGGGGCGGCGAGCTGCTCTACTCGCTGATCCGGGCCGCCCGCCCGCAGACCGTCGTGGAGTTCGGCACCTCGTACGGCATCTCGACCCTGTACCTGGCGGCCGCGGTCGCCGACAACGGCACGGGCCACGTGTACGGCAGCGAGCTGAGCGATACCAAGGTCGAGGCCGCCCGCGCCAACCTCGCCGAGGCGGGACTCGGCGAGCACGTGACGATCCTGCCCGGCGACGCCCTGCGGACCCTCGCCGACGTGCCGGGTCCGATCGGCCTGGTGCTGCTCGACGGCTGGAAGGACCTGTACCTGCCGGTGCTGCGCCTGCTGGAGCCCCGGCTGGCCCCCGGCGCGCTCGTGGTGGCCGACGACAGCAGCTTTCCCACGGTCGCCGGTTATCTGGACCATGTACGCGATCCGGCCAACGGCTACGTCAGCGTCTCCTTTCCTGTCGAGGACGGCATGGAGATCAGCTGCCGCGCCGCGCTCTGACGGGCCCGCTCAAGGTCGGCACTCCTGTACCACCGCTCGGGAATGCCCGCCAGGTGGACGGAGACACCTGCGGGCCGAGTCCGTACGACTTCTGGAAGCTCATGATCAGCGGCCGCCAGGCGTCGGGGTCGATGTGGTCGTCCGTACCCTTCATCCGGATCTCCTCGTGCACCCAGATCCGCTGCACCCGCACCTCGAACGCCTGCACACCGCCATCACCGACGGGATGCACCGCCTCCACCACCGCCTCGCCATGGCCTCCTCGCAGGCCCATCGACCCCGACACCGCGGCAGGACCGCCTCAGCGAGGGCGAACTGGTCGCCATGGTGCTCATGCTGATCGTGGCCGGCCATGAAACCCTGGTCATGATGATCTCACGGGCCGCCTTCCGGATCTGGGCGCCCGGCTCATCGCCCGGACCCGCGATGTCGCCGGTGTTGTGCGTCCGCGCGGCCGTATGGCGCACGACGGCAAGCAAGTTGGCGTTCTCGGTCAATGACACGACCCCCATTGATCGCCAATACTCATGCGCAGGGAAATCAAAAAGAGAAACCCCTCGGCTAAGGAGCATTATGCACATGCTCGCGAAACGTCTGAGCGCGATTGCACTGGCCGCTGTGACCACCATCACCGCTTTGGCGGCGGTTCCGGCTAGCGCCACGAGGAGCTTGGGACAGTGGGAATACGTCGCGGCTTACCCTCTGACGTCCGCTGGTTTTGCGTCCTGCAGGTCCGCCGGCAAGCTATGGGGAGGAACGTGGCGGTGCCGCGCGATCAACGGCCCGCACTGGTCGCACACCACGTCCCACTATCACCTGGAGATTTACTACACCAGCTAATCGTTGGGGCCGCGCCCTGTCGTGGGGGGACAGGCGGCGGCCCTCCCGTTTTGTCGCGATTGCGTAGTGCAACGCTCGGCGGACCGGGCGCGATTATCTGGAATGGGTGCAGAAGCGTTCTACGCCACGGCGGCGCAGGTAATGCTGACAATTCTGATCGCCCTGGCAGTGGAGATGGCTCGCTTTCACCGATTTCTTGGGATGGGATGACCGCGTCGGCAGTCGTGGCTGAGTTGCGCTCGGGCCTGGTGGAGGCGGCGGTAGTAGGACCAGCTCAGGACCTGGTCGATGGCGCAGGCGGCAGGGATGAAAAGCCGGGCCAGGACGTGGCAGGTCTCGATGATGAACGGGACTTTCAGGGGGAGGGCGCGTCGTCTTTTCCCTGGATACGCCACTGTTCCGAAGATGTTCTGTGCATATACCGCCCTACGGCACTGTGGCAGGCGGTCACTCAGGTGACCGTGCTGGGCTCCACAGGATGCGACGACACCGGAGATGGGAAGGTTCATGCGCAAAGGACAACGGCTCGCGTGGTTCATGGCGCCGGCGATACTCGCTTCGGGGATAGTGGTCGGAGGCAGCGGAATGTCGACCGCCGGCGCCGACACGGTCAGGCCCTACCTCTACTGGTCGCAGACCAGAGGGCAATGTGGTGGTGTGTGGACGAACTACCTCGGGACGAGGACCTACAATCCGAACGCGCACAGCGTCAAGCGGCTGAAGAAGACCGAGACGACGTCGAGCAGCATGACGAAGATCTACAACCAGAACGGTGTACGTAAGGCCAAGGTGTACGACGTTTGCACGCACGGACGCATCGTCCGCAAGTTCAATCCGACGGTTTACAGGCACCGGTCCATCAAGATGAGCTACGTCTGTTTCGCCGGTCGCTGCCGAGTCACCAGCACCCTCTACGGCAGCTGGCTGAGCGGGACTGGCACCCCGCTGTAGCGACTCATCCGCCCTCTCGCCGCCACGGGTCACCGGACGGTGCGGGGGCGGAGGGCGTTGGTGCGGCCCACCAGGTCGTTGCGCTGTTCCTGGGTGGCGGCAAGCCGGACCAGGGTGCGGTAGCAGCTTTCCAGTCCGAATCGCACGTCGCGCTCGTTGAGGCGGTAGCCGAGAACGGACGCCGTGGAGCTCGCACAGGCCCGCCGCCGGCTGTCCCAGACGCTGGCGGAGACTCCTTACGCGCTGATCGATCGCCTCGCCGGGTGCCTGGTCCTGCAGTACGCCCAGCACGTCACGCGCATCGCCCGCCTGACCACTCACCAGGTGGCGCGGGCGGCTTTGAGGACTTCGGCGGTGACGACGGTGGGACGTCCCCCGGTGCGACCTCGCGCTTTCGCGGCGGCCGGGCCCTCATGGGTGCCGGCGACGATGAGCTCGCGGATGAATTCGGCGCGGGCGGCGAAGACGTGGCAGTCGAGACGGCCGCCGGGGTGGTGGTGTCGAAGCTCTCGTGCAGGCTGGTGAAGCCGATGTCGCGTTTGCGGAGGTCGCCGACCATGCTGATGGGGTCGTGCAGGCTGCGACCATAGCGGGCGGGCTCGGGCACTATGAAGTGTCGCCAGCCGACAGGAACGCGTGGCAGGCCTGCAGTTCGGGCCGGAGCGCGTTCCTGCCGGACTTCTTGTCAGCGAAGACCTTGCGGCAGCCGGCCGCCTGCATGGCATCGATCTGACGGTCGAGACTTCGACCGCGGGTGAACGGAGTTGTTGAGGACGCAAGGTTTTGAAGGGTTTGGAGCGTGATCGGCGACAGTTGCCAATCCCTGGCCGGTTCGCGAACTCTGGCCAGTCAGGCTGATAGTCAGCAGATCCATGCCCAGGTTGCTGGTAAATGCCGCCTGACCATCCGAAGGTAATGCTGAGATATGCGGGCGTCGGCGACAATGTCGCCAACCGATCCAGCCGCCGGGAGCGCCCGCTGTCCGTGGGCATGTCGGGATCGGTCGACCAGGGCATCAACTGCTGCGCGCCACCCAGTCCCGTCTCTAGACACCTCCGATGCGGCTCCGCGCCGCTGGCACCACTCTGCCGATCGTGGTGGCGAGCGTGGCTCCGAGGACGCTGACGCCGACCAGGGTCAGCCAGATCGCGGCTGCCCCGGTGGACAGCAGCCCGGAGAGCGCGGCCGGAGCGACCGCTCCTGCGACAGTCACGGCGAGCTGGTTGAGGGCCAAGTACCGGCCGCGGAGAGCGTCTGGGGCGCTCTCCGCGGCGACAGTCGACGTGATGGGGCCGCCGAGGATTTCACCGAAGGTGTAGCTGCCTGCACCGAGCAACACGACGCAGACCGCGAGGGCGAGCGCAGCCACGTGGTCGGCGGTGAGGAACAGGAGGTAGCCGACCGCGAAGCAGGCGTGTCCGGCGACGAGGACGCGGCTGCGGATCCGCCCGCGGAGCCACCCGAGGACGATGCCTTGGCCGAAGCCGACCATCAGGGTGTTGAGCGTGAAGACCATGCCGGCGGTCCAGCCAGGCAGTCCCAGCACGTCCACGGCGTAGACCGGGATCGCGATGTTGAGGGCGAACAAGGAGATCGCGAAGCACAGTTGATGCGCGACCAGTGACAGGTACCGCCGGTCCTGGAGCACGCGCCCCCAGCCTCCAGCAGCGTCCTGGCCCGCCTCGGGACGGACATTCGGCACGGCGCGCATCAGAACGAAGGCGGTGACATAGGACAAGGCGTTGACGATGACGATCCCGGCGTAGATGCCGTGAATGCCGAAACTGACCGCGACGGCGGAGAGGAGGCCGCCGAGTGCGTAGCCGAGGTTGCGTACCGACCCCAGAAGACCGAACCAGCGCTCGCGCCGGCCGGGCGCGGCCAGCGCCGTGACGGTCACGCCGTAGCAGCTGAAGGACACCGCCCGCCCGGCACTGTTCAACCAGGCGAAGATGGCGATCTGCCATGTCTGGTCCACGAGGAGATACCCGGCGAAGCCGAGTGCCTGGGCCAGGTTTGCCGCCTGCAGTACCGGCTTGGCGCCGTACCGGTCGACCAGTCCTCCGACCAGAGGACCCGCCGGGAGCGCCAGCAGCCCGGCCGTCGTCAGTGCCGCGCCTACCTGCACCAGCGTCAGCGGCGTCGTGGCCAGGAAGTACAGCATCGAAACGGGGACGAAGACACCGGTGCCGATGGAGTCGATGATGATCGCTGCGACGAAGCGGCCGTGCCGAGCTATCGATGGACGGACCGTGTGATCGGGAATAGACACAACCCGGGACGGTATAGATTCTATACCGGTATACACAACGCTACCGGGAGTCGTGCATGGGTAAGGCCTACAACATCATGGCCGCGACCTGCCCCAGTCGCACCGTTCTGCACCGGATCGGGGCGCGCTGGACGGTGTTCATCGTCAACGCGCTGGACAACAGGCCGATGCGATTCACCGAGCTCAAGGCGCACATCCGGGGGATCACACCGAAGGCGCTCACCGAGACGCTTCGCGCGATGGAGTACGACGGTCTGATCTCTCGCACGGAGATTCCCGCAAATCCGCCGCATGTCGAGTACGCCCTCACCGACCTCGGCCGGTCGCTGCTGGCACCCCTACGTGCCGTCCGGGAATGGGCCGAGAGCCACGTCGCCGACATCGAACGCGCCCGCGCACAAGCCGACGCGCAACGGTAGCCCGTTCGCCGATTGGTGCACCGCCGACACCCCGGCAGGGCCTTCGAACGAGATCCTCCTCGGCGTCGCGAACCGCTGGATCACGCAGCGGTCGCAGCCCCTCGCGAGGCTGGGAGGCGGCGAAACTGTACGCGGCCGAGGGATCGATGTGCCGCCGGCTCAGCGGCGACAGCCGGGCCACGTTCTTGGGCCTGCGTTTGTGCACGTCAGGCAGATCCGACCGGAATTCGCCGGAACACGGGAAGGTCGACCCGATTCTGAGGCCCGCTCAGCCGTCTCGTACAGCGAACCAATCCAGTAACGCTCTGTTGCTGTTACGTTACTATCTGCTTCAATGAAGGGTCTGCCTTCGCAGGCATCTCCGAGAGCAAGGAGTGAGCGCACATGCCCGTCCTCCGCAAGGCCGCCGCCGTAGCCGCGCTGGTCATGGCCGTTACCGGCCTGCCCCTGCCCGCTTCCGCCACGAGCGCTCCACCGGCCGCAGCCGGCTTCCCCTGCCCGCCCGTGCTGGGCATCTGCGCCTACGACGTGGACGACACCCTCAGAGTGCTCTTCGACGACGAAGCCGACATCGTCCCGCCCATCGTCCGGGCGGCCAACTACAGCGGCGACCCCTGGTGCTTCTACAACTGGTTCGGTTACGGCGGTGACCGCCGGGAGCTCGCCCCGGGACAGGTCGTCCATGACTTCGGCTTCGTCGTCCGCGCCGCTCGACGGGGACCGTGTAACTGACGGAAGCGGCGGCCGACGGCCTCCACCCCGCGCACCGGCACCACCGCCTCCAGTAGGCCGAGCGTCGGTGCGCTCCCATCCTGCTTATTCGGCATCGCTGGAGTTCCCTTCCCTGCCTTGGAAGACGTTGCCTCGGCACGGGCAGGGCGACCGCGGCCGGTGGCACTCGTACGCGATGGAACGGGATCCGGCGAGGCTGTCTGACCAGCGCGAACCGCCTAAACTCCGGATCCCCGTTCCAAAGCCCTTTCCGCCCCGAGACCTCCGCAGGCATCCCCGCCGCGCACGACCCCGCCGCCCGCCGGACGCCCGCCCGGACCGGGTATGGGCGGACAACGATCCACGCGCCGCAGGCGATGGTGTCTCCTCGCCCGTGAGCTGCGGTGACGCCGTCATGAAGCAGTTCTGAAGGCAGTGACCGCGATCGTCGCCTTCGGGGCGGTTCGTGTGCGACCGCCGTGATCGGTGATCGGTGATCGGGGTGGTGGTCGTTCATGCGTGTTCTGTTACGGCGCGGCTTAGCCGGACTGGTGGCCGGCGGGGTGATGGCCGCCATGGCGCTGGCGGCCGGGCCGGCTTCCGGCCTCGCGGGCGGGGCGGCGGCGCCTGCCGACGGTTACGGGTTCGTGGCGGATGTCAGGGTGGGCAGCGCGGTGCGTGGATGTTCCGGCGCGCTGGTCGATCCGGAGTGGATCGTCACGGCGAAGTCCTGTTTCGTCGAGGGGTCCGACCCCGTGCCGGTCGGCCCGCCGTCGCAGCCGACCACCGTCACGGTCGGCCGCGAGGACCTGACCAGCATCGGTGAGGGGCAGGTACGCGGCGTCACGCACGTGGTGCCGCATCCGGCGCGTGACCTCCTGCTGGCCAAGCTGGCCAGTCCGGTGGTCGAGGTGACGCCGGTACGGGTGAGCGCGACCGCGCCGGCGCCCGGCGAGGTGCTGCAGGTGGCCGGCTTCGGGCGGACGGCGACGGAGTGGGTGCCGGAGCGGTTGCACAGGGCGCCCTTCACGGTGCACACCGTCAACGCCGGGGCCGTGGAGATCACCGGCGACCCGTCGGCGCCAGCGACCATCTGCAAGGGCGACGCCGGTGGGCCGGCGGTGCGCAGCGTGGCGGCGGGGTTCGAGCTGGTCGCGCTGCACAGCGCGTCCTGGCAGGCGGGCTGCCTGGGGACCAGCGCGTCAGAGACCCGCACGGCGGCGGTCGAGGTGCGGCTGGACAACGTACGGGACTGGGTGCGGCAGACCGTGCGCGGGGGCACGTTCGTGCGGCTGCCCACCAGCGCGGCGGCCCTGGACACGCGCTCCGGGCTGGGCGCGCCCGCTGGGGCGCTGGCCGCGGGCCGCCTCACCCCGTTCCAGGTGACCGGGGTGGGTGGCATCCCGGCGACCGGCGTGAGCGCGGTGCTGGTCGACGTCACGGCCGTGACGACCGCGCCCACGTACCTGACGCTGCTGCCGGAGGGCGCGCCGCGCCCGCCGCTGTCGATGGTGAACACCACCGCGAACCAGATCATCTCCAACACCGCGGTGGTGCCCGTGCCCGACAGCGGGAAGATCGCCGTCTACAGCCACGGCCCGGGCGCGCACGCCATCGTCGACGTCCAGGGCTACTACACCACCTCGGGCAGCACCGGGCGGGGCTTCGTAGCAGTGGATCACAGCCGGCTCGCCGACACCCGCAGCGGTCTGGGCGGCGCGGCCGGGATTGTACCGGCGGGCGGCTCGCGGACGTTCACGCTGACCGGTGGCGCCATTCCGGCCGGGGCCAGTACGGCGTACCTGGATCTGATCGTGACCGGGGCGACCCGGCAGGGCTGGGTGGGCGCGTTCCCGCCCGGGGGCGCCAACAACCGCAGCGTCATGGACTACGTGCCCGGCACGACCGCGCACGGCGTGGCGGTGCAGCTGGGCACGGACGGGCGGGCGACGTTCACGAACAACGGCGGTTCGGCGGTGCACCTGGTGCTGACCGCGCTGGGCTACTTCACCGGCAGCGCGGACAGTGGCGCGGGCCTGCGGACGATCCCGGCGGTGCGCCGGCTGGACACCCGCGAGGTCGGCACGGGCGTGCCGCTGCCGGCCAACAGCACGATCGACGTGCCGCTCGGCGTGCCCGCGGGCACCACGGCGGCGCTGAACCTGACGGTCGTCGGCAACACGGCCGACGGGCACCTGAACGCGTGGCCGCTCGACGGCACCGAGGCGAGCACGTCGCTGGTCAACTACGCGCCGCCGGCCGACGGCGCCCGGGCGGGGCACACCGTGGTCAAGGTCGGCACCGGCGGCAAGATCAGGATCAGGAACGACAGCCCGGGTTCCGCGCACGTCCTGGTCGACCTGCAGGGCTGGTACGCCGCCGACCTCGTGCCGGCCGGAGGCACGTCAGCGGCCCAGACGAAGGCGGCCGAGGACGTGAACGTGCCGGGTTCGGTGGTCGAGGACTTCCGGTATCCCGGGGCGGAGTCCATCGAGGAGATCGAGCTGATCCGCGGCGACGGCCGGATCACGCTGGTGGAGTGCACCACCGACCCGCAGCTGATCACGGTGGAGAGTGTCGGCCGGTCGAAGTTCTGCTTCCGGGTCAAGGGCGACACCGGCTGGCTGAGCCTGCGGCTCGACTCCGTCTTCCTGGTCGGCTCCGGCGACCAGGTCGTCGAGGCGACCATCACCGCCGACGGCGAGGAGCAGACGGTCGTCGTGCCCGAGGGCCAGGTGCGGCCCACCGGCACCACGGACCCGGACTTCGCGGTGCTGCTGGAGCTGCGCGCCTCGCCGTGAGCGCGGCGGGCTGAGGATCCGAATCGGCGCACGTCCTTGATGAGGGGAAGCGATCGTGAAGGCGACGCGTGTGTGGCTCGGTGTGAGACGCGTGCTGGTGGCGGTGCTGCTGGCGCCGCTGCTGGCGACCGGCACGATCGCCGTCCCGGCGGCGCACGCCGCGGAACCGGCGGCCGCGCGGGAGCAGGCGCTGGAGCTGATGAAGGCCGCCGGACCCGGGGTGGCGAGGGCGGCCAGGGCCGCGCTCCTGGGCACGGACGAGGACGTCCGCCGGTTCCTGGAGGACGACCTGCCCGGCCTGCGGGCACAGGACGACCGGGTACGGGTCGCGCAGCTCATGCAGCTGAGCGGCCCGGCCATGGTCCAGGCCGGGCAGGCGGCGCTGGCCGGCGGTGCCGAGCAGCTCCGGGCGTTCGTCGAGTCCGGTTACCGGCCGGTCCTGGGCCAGGACCGGCGGATCCGGGTGGCGAACCTGATGGACGTGGGCGGCCCGTCGACCCGGCAGAGCGGCCAGTCAGCGTTGACCGCGGGCGACACCGCCGTCGTGGAGTTCCTGCTGGACGGCCGGTACCGGGCGGCGGAGCAGGACGACCGGATCGAGGCGACCAAGCTGCTCGCGACGGGCGGGCCCGAGGTAGTACGGGCGGCGCAGGTCGCGTTGCAGGGCACGCCGGAGGACGTGCGGGAGTTCCTCGGCCACGGCCAGCACGTGGCCAGGGCACGCGACGAGGAGATCTCCACCGTCGCGCAACTGGCCGAAGTGGCGCGGCAGGCGCAGCTCATCGCGGAGGAGCAGACGCAGGCCGCGAAGGTGCAGTCGGAACGGGCGGTGAAGGCGGCCGAGCTGGCCAAGGAGGCGGCGCAGCGGGCGGCGGCGGAGACGGCGCAGGCGGGTGACTCGGCGAAGCGCGCGACCGAGGCCGCGGGCCGGGCCGCGGACGCCGCCTCGCGGGCGGCGGCGGCAGCGCAGGACGCCATCAACGCGGCCAACGCCGCCAACCAGGCGGCGCGGGTCGCGGCCGGCGCCGCCTCGCGGGCCGCGACCGCGTCGGTCCTGGCCGGTCAGGCCGCCGCCCGGGCGTACCAGGCGGCGGCGGACGCGGCGACCAACGCGGGCAAGGCGGACGCCGCCCGGCAGGCGGCGCAGCAGGCGCGGGCCGCAGCGCAGGCGGCGGAGACGGCAGCCGACGCGGCCAAGGCGGCGGGTGAGGCCGTCACCCAGGCCGGGACGGCGGCGCGGGCCGCCCAGGGGGCGATCGCGAACGCGGAGGCCGCCGCCGCGGCGGCCGAGGAGGCAAGCGGCCACGCTAACGTCGCGGACTCGGAAGCGGCTCGTGCTCGCCGGGCGGCGGCTCAGGCGCGGGCCTACGCCGCCCGCGCGAACGCGTCGGCCAACGCCGCCGAGTCGCTCGCCATGCAGGCGGCGGCAGCGGCGCGGGACGCCGAGTACTGGGCCCGGGACGCCGCCGCGCACGCCAGGGCGGCGGCAGCGGCGGCCGACGAGGCCGCCGAACACGCCGGCGAAGCCGCTGAGGCGGCCCGCCGGGCCACCGAGCACGCCAAAGCGGCCGGTCGCGCCGCAGCCACCGCCGCGGCCGCGGCGGCCAGCGCGGAGACGGCGGAGCGCACCGCCAGGGAGGCGGACGCCGAGCGGTTACGTTCGGAGACCGCGGAGAAGCTGGCCGCGGCCCGCGAGACCAAGCAGGCCGAGCAGTCCGAGCAGGCCGCCATCTCGTGGGACGCCCCCGAGCAGAGCCGGATCGACGACGTGACCGCGCGGCACCTGGCCGCGGCCACCGCGCCGGGAGCCGGCGCCGAGACCGTCCTGGAGCAGGGCCGCAACGCCGCGATGCGCCTGCTGACCGCCGGCGGCACCTGGACCAGGGCTGCCGCGGCGGCGGCGCTCACCGGGTCCGAGGCCGACCTGCGGCGATGGCTGGACGGCAGCCGCGCCGCGGCCGCCGAGCAGGACGACCGCGACCGCGTGGTACGCCTGGGGGAGACCAGCGACAAGGCCGCGCTCAGGACCGCCGCCGCGGACGCGCTCGCCGGCTCGCACGCGCAGGTCGTGCAGTTCCTGCGGCTGCCCATGTACGACGGCAAGATCCAGGACGACCGGATCGCCATCGCCGAGGTGATGGCGACGGGCGGACCGGCCACCGACGCGGCTGCGCAGGCGGCGCTGAACGGCACCCCGGCCGACGCGCACGAGTTCCTCCGCAGCGGGCAGTACGCCGCGGCCGAGCAGGACGACCGGATCGCCGTCGCCGCCGCGATCGAGGCGGGCGGCGCCGAGGTGGCCGCGGCCGGGCAGGTGGCGCTCGCCGGCCCACGCCGGTACCTGCGCGACTTCCTGCGGCTGGGTCACTACCAGGCGGGCCGGCGGGACGAGGACGCGGCTCTCCACGTCGCCACCGTGCGCCGGTACGTCGCCGACGCGGCCCACTCGGCGGCGATCGCCCGCAGGGACGCCGCAGAGGCCGCCCGGGTCGCGGCGATCGCCAACCAGGCCGCCGACGACGCCGCGTACTGGGCGGACCAGGCCCGCCAGGCCCGCGAGGCGGCCGAGGGCTTCGCGACGCAGGCCGGGCAGGCCGCGACCGAGGCACGCCAGTCGGCGGACCAGGCGGCGGCCTCCGCGCAAGCGGCGCGGGCGGCGGCGAACTCGGCCCGCCAGGCCGAACAGGCGGCGGCCCGTTCGGCCGCCCGCGCCACCACGTCGGCCGCCCAGGCCCGCGCGTCGGCGTCCGCCGCCTGGGACTCGGCCGAGCAGGCCAGGGCGCTGGCCATCGCCGCCGGTGAGAGCGCGGCCCAGGCCGCCCAGGCCGCGCTCGACGCGCTGCAGTTCGCGATGGACAAGAAGCGGCAGGAGGACCAGGAACGCCTGCGGAACACGCCGCCCGCGAACCCGCCGAAAGTGATCGAGTACGACCACGGCACGGTGCTGGTCACCTTCAACGGGGACTGCTGGCTGAACGGCTACAAGCTGCCGCGATCCCTCGGCGTGGAGTCCTGTGGCGAGCTGGCGACCGACTTCGACGACTGGCTGGACACGTACGGCGCGTTCTTCATGCTGGACGTGGTCGACGAACGCGACCTGCCCGCCGTGCTGCTCAAGACGTACTGCACGTTCCAGCGCAACCACGGCACCGACGTCTGCGGCAACCTCCTGCGGCAGCAGCTCGACGACGTGCCGATGGCGCCGATGGGCGAATTCAGCGGGCCGCCCATCGGGCGTTTCCCGTGGCGCGGCGGGCATGTGCCCGGGTCGCCGGCCTTGGCGAACCTCGACGACCTGGGCAAGATAGAGCAGCACCTCGCTCG
This sequence comes from Nonomuraea sp. MTCD27, assembly GCF_041950495.1. Taxonomy (NCBI): domain Bacteria; kingdom Bacillati; phylum Actinomycetota; class Actinomycetes; order Streptosporangiales; family Streptosporangiaceae; genus Nonomuraea; species Nonomuraea sp. MTCD27. Next base: position 27,366 of record NZ_JBGNUW010000051.1, read on the forward strand.
CCTGGACCATTCTCCCGCGAACGACGCCATGATCGCCCGGATCCGGGCGGCGGCGGCCGAGGGCAGACCACTGCACATCAGCGAGTCCAACTTCATGCGCCACGAGCTGACCGAGAAGATACTCATGGACACGGGCATGAGTTACGACGACGCGCATCGGATCGCCATGCAGATGCATCCCACCTTCGCCAACTATCATCCAGAGGTGATCGACCAGTTCCCGGAACTCTTCAACCAGGCCTGGCGCAACTACTGGGGTCTGGGGCCTCGTTGATCATCGAACAGGGGAACATCCGGGTGGCGGTGCTGGCCGATGAGGTGATGGCTCTCGCCGGCCGCGAGGTCACCGTCACGCTAGTCCCCGCGAAGCCTGCCGCCCGGCCGGGCGTGCGGCGGGCCTCGGTCGAGTTCCATCGCCGGGTCGGCGGCCTTCCGCAGCGGGCGATGCTCGGCGGGACGATGACGTGGTCCGGCGGCGACGCCCTCAGGGTGGAGGTGCTGACATGCGGCCGGATCGAGCTCGACGCGGCGCCCTCGTACGCGGGCGCCCTTGGCCGGCCGCTGGTCCCAGGGCTTCCCGCCGAGTTCGGCGCCGCTGTGACGGCGGGCCTGCTCGCGGAAGCCGATCAGGCCGGGACCATGGTGGTGGACCGGGCCGCGTACGACCCGGTGGAGTCCTCGATCGTGGCCTTCCGCGCCGCCGCCGTGCTCCTGGCGGCGGTCCTGCTCGGGTCGGACTCCGGGACCGCGATCCGGGCCAGGCTGGAGACGTTCCGGTAGCGGCGGTCGCCTGGCTCCAGGCGGATCGCGTCGGCAGGGCGGCCCAGGAGGTGCGGCCGGGCTCCCGCGCGGCCACGATCGAGTACGGCCAGCCCGGAATCATCCGGTGCTCGTTCTTGCCCCGGCCGTAGGTGTGCCAGTACGAGCGCCTCGGCGCTGTGGCCGCATCGGGACGCAACCTGGGTGAGACGTCGACCGCCGGCACGAGCCGTCCATCGGCGGCCTGCGGAAGCGGCAGCGCGGACAAGGCCGTGCGCACAAGGCCGTGCGCGCCCGTGCGATGTTGAGGCGACCGTGGTTGCGCCCGTCGTACAACGCCCTGTGCCGACTCCGATGCTCGAGGGCCGGCGCCGGCCATCGTCATCTAGGGTTGTTGGCGCCTTGGTTCTACGGCGATGTGTTCCGCCTGCCGGGTGAGACGCTGGCGGTGGGTGATCCCCGCTACACGGCTGCTGACCTGGTGGCGGGCGGCGGCGGAGGTCGGGCCGGAAGTGGCGCCGCCGGGCGGCGACACTCTGGCCCGTGCGCCGCGGTCGATACAGGGCGGGCATGGGGTAAGGGCGCTGGTCACGTTGGGCTCGCCGCTCGGCAGGCGCCTTCGGTGAGCGGGTGATCGGGGTTCGTTGGAACTTCCGCGATCGCTACCGGGACCCCATTAAGCACGGAGGGCGTCGACCAGGGCGTCGACGGCGGCGAGCGCGGCGGAGGTGTCGAGCCCGGCGCGGGAGACCAGGGAAAAGCCCTGGACGGTGAACAGCAGGAGCTGCGCCTGGGCCTCTGGGGTGGCGGCCTGGGTGACCTCACCGGTGGCCTGCGCGCGCCGCAGGGCGTCGGCGACGATCTGCGTGAAGCGAACATGTGAGCGGGCTACGATCTCGCGGGCCTCGGCATCGTGCGGGACCAGTTCGGCGGTGGTGTTGCCGATCATGCACCCTTGCGGAACGCCGACGTCGGAGGCGTACTCCTGCACCCGGGCCGGATGAGTGAGCACCTCGCGCAGCGCCGGCAGCACCGGCCCGGCCTCCAGCGCTGCGATCAGCTCGCGCTCGTAGGTGTCCCAGTACAACTGGACCGCCGCCAGGTAGAACTGCCGCTTGTCGCCGAAGGCGCCGTACAGGCTGCCCCGCTCCAGGGCCAGTGCGTCAACCAGGTCCTGAACGGAGGTCGCTCCGTAGCCCCGGGACCAGAACAGCAGGAGCGCACGCTCCAGCGCCTCGTCCTTGTCGAAGGCGCGGGGGCGCCCTGTCCGTGCCATGTCCCTAGGTTACGACTTTTTGACCGCTTGCACAAAACGCCCTACGGTGAGGCCGAGCGACTTATTGAACGACCACACGGAAGTCTGCCGGTGCATGAGCGCGCCGGCGGACGAGAGGCAGGACCCCATGGACTTCAACGGGAAGACGGCGCTGATCATCGGATCGGGCGCCATCGGCGGGCTCGGGCACGCGACAGCGAGGATCCTCGCCGCCGGCGGGGCCAACGTGATCATCACGGGCACCGACCCGGATCGTGGCGCCCAGGTCGTGGACGACGTACGGGCCGGCGCCGCCGGAACCGTGCGCTTCATCCCCGCCGACCTGGCCGACCCGCAGGCCGTGCAACGGCTGGCCGATGACGCCGGGGCGGTGGACATCCTCGTCAACAACGCGGGCATCGTCCCGTTCAGCGCGACCGCCGACCAGGACCTCGCCGGCTACGACGCCGCCTTCGCGGTCAACGTGCGCGCGCCGTTCGTCCTGGTCGCCCGGCTCGCACCGAAGATGGCCGCCGACGGGGGCGGCAGCATCGTCAACGTCAGCTCCACCGCGGCCGCCCTGGGCATGCCGGCGATGTCGGTCTACGGCGCCACCAAGGCGGCGCTGGAGTCGCTGACCCGCACCTGGGCGGCCGAGTTCGCCGCCTCCAACGTGCGCGTCAACGCCGTGGCGCCCGGCCCGATGACCACCTCCAAGGTGGTGGCGGCCATGGGCCCGGACCTCGGCGGCATGGGGCTGACGACCGCGCTGAAGCGCGCCGCCGACCCGGCCGAGGTTGCCCAGGTGATCGCCTTCCTCGCCGGCGACCAGTCCGGCTACGTGACCGGCGCCGTCGTGGCCGCCGACGGAGGCCGCACCGCCATCTGACGCGGGGCACGCTCCGGTCCCTCCGCACAACCACCGTTACCAGAACCACGCGCTCGGGCGCGAGTGAGGAGATTGAGGTCAATGGGTCGTCTTGAGGGCAAGTACGCCCTGATCACGGGAGGGTCGAGCGGCATCGGATTCGAGACCGCCCGCGAGTTCCTCGCCGAGGGCGCGGCCGTCGCGATCACCGGCCGCTCTCGCGAACGTCTCGAGGAGGCCGCCCGGCGGCTGGGCGGCCGGGTGCTGCCCGTGCTGTCCGACGCCGGCGACGTGCCCGGCCAGGCGGCGCTCGCGGCGCGGCTGCGGCAGGAGTGGCCGCGGCTCGACGTCGTGATGAGCAACGCCGCCGACGTCACCCACCTGCCGATCGAGGAATGGACCGAGGAGGCGTTCGACCGGCTCGTCGCCACCAACCTCAAGGGGCCGTTCTTCCTGATCAAGGCCCTGCTGCCGCTGTTGTCCCGGCAGGCGTCCGTCATCCTCGTCGGCTCCGTCTCCGCCTTCATCGGGCACGAGAACGCGGCGGTCTACGGCGCCGCCAAGGCCGGCCTGCTGTCCCTGTCGCGCGGGCTGACCTACGAGCTTAAGGAGCGGGGCGTCCGCGTCAACGGGCTGAGCCCGGGGCCGACCCTCACGGACACGTTCGCCTCACTCGGCCCCGAGCGGCAGGCCGCCCTGTACGACGAACTGCGGCGGACCGTGCCCCTGCATCGCATCGGCACCGCCACCGAGCTGGCAAAGGCGGCTGTTTACCTGGCCTCTGACGAGTCCGCCTACACCGCCGGCACCGTCCTGCGCGTCGATGGCGGCATCGGAGAACTCGCCTACTGACCTCGATTCGTCAGCGGTCCTGCCCACACTCTCGGTTGTGTGGATTGGCGAGGTGTTTCATAAGCGATGGCCAACCAGGAACTCGGCTTCCAGAGCGCCGTACCTGTCCACTGGCGAAGCGGTCTCTACGGCACGGTCATGAGCGTGCCTGACCTGGAAGGAAGTGATCGTTGACATCGACCCGGCCGGGAAGAGTGATTGCGGTCCTGCTCTCGGCGGTCATCGCCTCGACGGGCCGCAGGGTACGGCCGACGAGCTGGTACGTTCCTACGGCCACGATGACCAGCAAGGACGCCGGGCCCGTCGCCATGTCTCACGGCGTGGACCTCACCGGCCTGGCCGCCCGCGAAGCACAAGCCGCCAGCCACGACGACGGGGGAGAAGCTGCCCCGTGATCCACCCCAGCACGCGCGCCTGCCCGCGGCTCAGGCAGCGCGGCATGACCGCGCACCCGCGCTGACCCGCCCGATATGTCGGCTCTCGCGGCCCGCCGCAGAGACTCCCGAGCGAGTTTCGGTCAGTGTGACGACATACCGGAAACATACCGCCGCTTGCGACGCTCGCTCAATCAGGTTCCATCCGAGGGGGAGAAGCAAATGCGAAAGATCGCGGCTGTCATGGCGTTGGCGGCGGGCACCTTCGTACTGACGAACGCCAGCCCCGCGCACGCGTGGCCCACCGGATGCAGTGCGTGGAAGAACACTGAAACCAATGAGGCCAGGGCCAAGTGCACGGGCGGAACCGGCCATGTGCGAGCGGTGGCGTACTGCACCGCCAACCCGAAGACCGGATACGGCTCCTACTTCTACGGCCCCTGGGTAATCCCAGGGAAGTACACGAGTGTGGAGAAACGCCCCTCGCCCGGCGCGAAGGACATCGTCGCCGCGGGCTACGAGCGGGCAAACTGGTAACCCCTTCCAACGCTTGAAGAGCCCTCACCGTGCAGGTGGTGAGGGCTCTTCCTCCGTCTTTCCGCGCAGCGCACCGTCCCGACTCAGATCCGCGCAAGCCTCCGCCAGGCGATGCGCAGAGCAACAGGCCGACCGCCCCGTGACCTCTCGCACGGTGGGCCGTCCAACCGGGCCGCCAGAGGTGGTTCCGAAGATCGAGGCATGGCTCCCCGCCAACGTCTCCGACTCCTCTGATCGCCGAACGCATCCTGCGCGGCTTCCGACCGTGCCCCGGTCACCCGGCGGCTGGCGGCCGCCCCTCCTGCTCCGCGTGCGGCGATCACTCCGCTGCCTCCAGCCAGGCCGCGCGCATGGCGCTCGGCGTCACCGGAAGCTGTCTGCGGGGGCCAGCTCCTGATCGTGGTGCGGCGGCCCGCGCTCTTGAGGGGCGTTGCCCTGCAACGCGGAACGGCCAGCCAGCAGGCTTGATGCTGACGGGCCATCGATGTGCCGGGGGTGCTCGTGCGAGGGAACTCCAGCGCCCAGCTACTGGGCGAGTCGCCGGCTATCCGGTCCCGCCGCGTCGCACCCCGCGTCAGGCCGTGATGGCGGACTGTACCGGCGGCGAGGAGACCGGCCACGCCGGGATCGGCAGCGCCGAACCGTGGAACCAGAGCTGCCAGAACCAGACGGTCTTCTCTATCGGCTCGTGAAGATGTGGCGGCCCGCCGCAGCATGCTCGCGTCCGCCCGTCGACAGAGATCGACATGGGCACACCTCGACGTAGTGCCGGGGAACCGATGCAGCATGCCACCTGGAGAAAGGGGCCGTGTTCCCGCGCGCCCGGTCATCGCCGCCGCCGTAGCCGCCAAGGCCCGCCGAGCCGCCCGGACCGCGGCCCCTACTCAGGAACCAGAGCAGGCCACACCAGAGGACCTGTCGCCAGCCACAGCACCGCGCCGACCCCGGTTACTCGTGTGGCGGCTCCCCACCTTAGCTTGCGATTTAAGCAGGTCCGGGCATCGGTGCAGGTGCGTCCAGATCGCGCCCGATGTTGTGGCATATCACCATGTAACGGGATGTACCGGAATGTGACTGCCGCGCTACGGCGTGTCGTGTCAG
>NZ_JBGNUW010000052.1:0-32003 GCF_041950495.1 Nonomuraea sp. MTCD27
TGGTTTTCTGGCATGCTCTTGTCCCCGTAAGCCTTTCGGCGCTGGGTAAGCCATCGGACCCAGGAACCTCCCTCCGAGTTCCTCCCGGCTGAACCGGGGATACGACCATGCGCCTCGTGGCGCACATCAGCCGCTCGATCTTGCCGTGGCCGTGCGGCTGGCCCTTCTTGGTGAAGACGGGTGTGACCTTCAGGTCGGCCATCACCTGCTGCAGGTGGGCGGAGGTGAAGTCGGCGCCGTGGTCGAGGTGCAGGACCGACGGGATGCCGCACACGTGCCAGGACGGTTCGTTCTTGCGCCAGATCGCGTGCCGCAAGGCCAGCGCGGTGCTCAGTGCCGAGGGCGCTTCCAGGTTGACGGCGTATCCGGCGATCGCGCGGGAGGGGGGCTCACCCAAGACCAGGTAGTTAAGGTTTCTGGGCGGTTGGCAAGGGCGCTGTGGAGATCGGCTCGGCGGTGTAGATGCCTGGTTTTATCTTGCGGATGATCCGGCTGGCGGCCCAGCGCGATAGCTGCCGATACATCGTGTTCAGGGTGACATCGCCGAGGTGTTGGGCGATGTCACGGGCCTTCCATGGACGGGCGGGATCTTGGTGAAGGAGGGCCAGGACCTGTTGTTGTCTGCGGCGGTCGGCCGGGGTCATGGGGCGCTCGTCTCGGGACGCGGCGGGCAGGGTGGGTGGGGGTGGCAGGAGAGTGATGTCGAGGTCGGTGATGGTGCGGCTGTGGTCGGGCCGGCCATCGTCGAGCCGTTCGTTGTATCGGGAAGTGGGTGATTTGACCTTGCGGGTGCTGACGCGCAGGCGGCGGGGTGGCAGCAGTGCGGCCAGGACACGGCGTCCGATGGTTGCGACCAGGCCGGTGGTCATGCCGGGGTTGTCGCCCGGCTGAATGACCAGGTCGCGGGCGGTGTGTAGGGCGATGGAGAAGCTGCAGCGGTCGGGGTCGGTGCCGGGTCGGGACTCGGCGGCGTCGACCATCACGATGCGCAGGAGTTGATAGAGCGTGAGCACCGACCACATCTCCTGTTCCAGGCCGGCGGGGTCGCCTGAGCGCAGGATCCGTCCTTGCATCATGGTGTGGCGGAGCGCGTAGTAGGCGGACTCATGTTCCCATCGCTGGTGGTAGAGCCTGACCAGGGCGGCGGCCGGGTAGCGGCGGGCATCGGTCAAGGTGGTGACCAGGCGGTAGGTGCCGGTGAAGGTGGTGCCGTCGGTGCAGGTCACCGTGATACGGGCCTCGATGACGCGGATCTGCAGGGCGCCGATCACCGACAGATAGGAGCCGTCGGTGAGGGTGGCCAGGATGGGGGTGCGCCGGTTGCTGCGCAGCCGGCCGAGCACCTGGGCGCCGGTGGCGCTGACCTGGGCGAGGAAGGCGTTGCCGTCGAAGCCCTTGTCCCATAACACGAGCATGTCGGGCGTCAGCAGGTGCAGCAGGCGCCGGGCGTAGCCGCTCTCGCCCTCGCCGGTGGGGCCGAAGACCGCGCCGATCAGGGCCCGGGTTCCGGTCTCAACGAGCGTCATCAGCTCCAGCAGGGGATAGCCGCCATGGCCCGGGCTGCCCAGCCAGGCCCGGTTACGTATGGTGTCGGGTGCCTTGAGCGAGCTGCAGCCGTCGAAGGAGACGGTGCGGTAGGTCCCGAACCGTACTCCGGGCGTCGTGGGCTGGGCCAGCGGTCCGCTCAGCACCTCGAACAGACGCTGCATCGGCGCGCTGCCGACTCTGCGGCGCAGGTCACGCAGCGCTTTGGCGGTGGGCGTCACGACCGGCAGGGTGGCCAGCGAGGCCGTCAGCTTCTGCCAGACCAGCAGGTAGCCGACCTCGGGGAACAGGCACATCGCCAGCAGGAAGTAGACCCCGACACGCGAGGGCAGAGCGCGCAGACGGCGCTGCACCCCGCGGGTTTCCTCAAGGACCGCATCGACGAGCTCGAACGGCACCAGCGCGGTCAGCTCCCCCAAATGCCCGGGAGCGAACAACCTCCCGGCCGCCGAGCGGGGCGAAGAGCCCGTCTCGACAGCGCGAGAAACAGCAGAGCTGGCATACTCGGCAATCAACGGAGATCCAGTTTTTCGACGGCTGATTGTGGAAGATCACCGTTCTACTGGATCTCCGTTCCCACGTCCTGAGAACTCGCGCGCTTGACAGCACCACGACGACCTTAACTACCTGGCCTTGGGGCAGGGCCCGGAGTGGTCATCCTCGATCACGGTCAGCCACGGCCGGGCGGGGCTGTTGTTGTCGTCGATCACCCAGATGTCCAGCTCGGTGTGGTCGGCCTGCCAGATCTCGTTGGGCTTGGCGGCCTCGCGCCGGTAGACCAGCTCATAGGTCTCGCGGTACTTCTTGGCGCCCTGCACGCCGAGCGTGACCAGCGCCGGGTCCAGCGAGCTGACGATCTTATGCACCGTCCAGTAGGTGGGGATCGGCCAGCCGCGGGCGGCGGCGACCGAAGCGGCCTGCCGGTGGATAGTGGCCACGCTCGGCCGCGGCCTGCGCAGCGCCATCCCCTCGATGAAGGACACCAGCTCCTCGGGGAACCGGCGCAACCCCTTGTCCTTTCGGCCAGCCCGGGCCAGCGCCTCCAGTCCACCCCGCCGGTAGGCCGCCAGCCAGCGCTGCAACGTCCTGTAGGTGACACCGCTCTCGCCCTGCCCCGCCGCCAGCCGGGCCAGCGGCACGCCCTCATGCAGATGCGGGGCCAGCAGCTCATAGCGGGCCATCGCCGACCCACGGCCCGTTTTGGCGGCAGCCCGCCCGGAACGGGCCAGGGCGGTAGCGGCTCCTTGCGGCTCCTCACTCGCGGTGCTCACCCTGTTATCGTCGGCCCCGCGCACCGCACAGAGCACCCGCCTCGAAGCCACACTCATGCCACAGTCGGGTGGCGGCGACGTACTCTTGGCACGCGCGTGGGCGGGCCCTCAGCTGAGGGTGATCTGGGCGACCAGGGTGCCGTTCTGGCTGGTCAGGCCGGGGCTTGAGGCATTGCAGGGGGCTGAGGACGTGGTAGAGCCACAGGATGGTGGCGTTGCCGCCGGCGAATGGGCCGCTTGGTGTGGCGGCTTGACCGACTGGGCCGGTCGCATACGCCCAGAACTTCGCGACCCATGATCGTTAGGTGGCTCCGGTGCGTACCAGGCCGCTTTCGTAGGCGAAGACCACGGCTTGGACACGGTCGCGTAGGCCGAGTTTGGCCAGCACGCGGCTGACGTGGGTTTTGACGGTGCCCTCGGACAGGAAGAGGCACTCGGCGATCTCGGTGTTGGACAGGCCGCGGGCGATGAGGCTCAGCACCTCGCGTTCGCGTTCGGTCAGGACGTCGAGGCTGGCGGCGGGTATGGCCTGGGCGACGCCGATGCCGACATATCGTTCGAGGAGCCGGCGGGTCACGCTGGGCGCGACGACCGCATCGCCGCGCGCGACCACGCGGATGGCCGAGAGCAGGTCGGGCGCGAGGGTGTCCTTGAGGAGGAATCCGCTGGCGCCGGCGTGGAGGGCGGCGTAGACGTACTCGTCGAGGTCGAAGGTCGTCAGGATCAGCACCCGGACCCGGCTGGTGCCGGTGCATATGCGGCGGGTCGCTTCGACGCCGTCGACCTCGGGCATCCGGACGTCCATGAGCACGATGTCGGGCTGGAGTTCGAGGGCCATCTCCGCGGCCTGCGCGCCGTCGCCTGCCTCGCCGACGACCTGCATGTCGTCGGCGTTGTCGAGGATCATGCGGAAGCCGGTACGGACGAGGGCTTGGTCGTCGGCGAGCAGTATGTCGATCATGTGGCGTGTCCCTGGATCGGGAGCGCCGCCCGTACGGTGAACCCGCCTCGGGGCTTCGGGCCTGCGGTGAACGTGCCGCCGAGCAGTTTGACGCGCTCGCGCATGCCTCGCAGCCCGTTACCTGCGCCGGCGTCCCCGGTCCGGGCGCGGCCGTTGTCGCTGATCTCGATGCTGATCTCCGCGTCGTGGTAGGTGAGGACGACGCTGGCGGCGGCGCCCGTTCCGGCGTGTTTCATGGTGTTGGTCAAGGCTTCCTGCACGATGCGGTAGGCCGACAGGTCCATGGTGGCGGGCAGGGTCACGGGGGAGCCCTCGACGCGCAGCCGTACCGGCGTGCCTGCCCTGTTGACCTGCGTGAGCAGGGCGGGCAGGTGCGCCAGGCCGGGCTGCGGATGCCAAGCATCGTCCACCTCGCCGACCGCGGCGAGCACGTGTCGCATGTCGGCGAGGGAGTCACGGCCGGTGGTGACGATCGTCTCCAGCGCGGTCCGGGTATCGGCCGGGGTGTTGTCGAGCGCGGCGGCGCCGCCTTGGGCCTGGATCACCATGAGGGACAGGCCGTGGGCTACGACGTCGTGCAGTTCGCGGCTGATCCGGGCGCGTTCGGCGGCTACCGCGAGCGCGGCCTGCTGGTCGCGTTCGCGTTCGAGGTCTCGGGCGTGTGCGTGCAGCTCGTCGAGGTAGGCGCGGCGGCTGCGGGCGCCGGAGCCGATGGCCCAGGAGGCGACCAGGGCCGAGCCGAGTACGGACAGGCCGCTCCAGGCATCGGCCGAGGCCTGGCGATGGACCCTCATGACCTCTTTCGGGCCGGATGGGGTGCCAAGGCCGGGGCCCATGGAAAGTACCTCGGATGGGCCGGGTATCGGGCGCTCGCCGTACAGGCTCCATCCGGCGGCCACAAGCAACAGGCAAGTCAGGGCCGCCAGCGAGATGACCCACGCGTAACGGGAGGCCACCGTGTAGAGCAGAACCAGCACGCTCAGATCGATGATCATGAGAGGTGCGGCCTGCGCCACGTGCACCCCGGCGGACAGCACGCAGACGGCGAGCATCGGCAGCGGCCAGCGCCTGCGCAGCACGACGCCGCCGGCGGCGAGCGCCGTCGCCGCCCACCACAGGGCGAGTTGTCCGTCCTGTCCAGCGGCGACGGGGGTACCCGCCGTGTTGCCCACGATCGCGTTCGGGGCGTTGACCAGCACGCAGATCGCGAGCAGCACCGCGGCCGGCGCCGCGTCCTGCAGCATCGGTGAGCGTGACCACGCGCGAAGAGGCGTCATAGTCCTGTGAGCTTATGGTCAGGACCGATGCGCCCGCGTCTGCCGCAAGTCTGATCCGGCGACGCCCGTATACGTCTCAAGACAGATGCCCACGTGTGGCTGAGGGCGGACGCGGGTGCACGATCGCCGCCACCAAGGTGGGCCACATGACTGAACATGGACTTCTGACCGGCCGCGCGGTTGCCGCCGCAGCCGCGAGTGCCGTCACCTTGACCGCGCTGATCGCGGGCTCGCCCGCCGCGACGGCTGACAGCGGGCAGGCGCTGGCCTCGGTCACGTGGCGGTCGTGTCCCGCCTATTCCGACGAGGTGATCCGTAGCGTTGCCGTCACTGATGAGCAACGGCGGACGTTCCGTGCGCTGCTGGGCCGGATGGAGTGCGGAACCGTCAGCGTTCCGCTGGACTACCGCAAACCAGGCGGACGGCAGATCACCATCGCGATCACCCGGGTCAAGGCCATCGACCGCAAGCACCGGCTGGGCAGCCTGGCGCTCAACCCGGGCGGGCCAGGCGCCTCCGGTTACCTGTTCCCGCTCCAGATCGCCTCGATGAACCAGACGAACGCCAAGCTCAACGACCGCTACGACCTGATCGGCTTCGACCCCCGCGGGGTCGGTTACAGCACCAAGGTCGACTGCCCGGCCCCCCAGGGCCAGGGCGTGCCGCCCCAGCCGGGGCCGCTGCCCGAGGAGACGGCCAAGCTCGTCCACGAGTCCGGGGTCGCGGCGAACAAGGCGTGCGGGGATTTCGATCCCGCCTTCCTCGGCCAGCTCACCACCCAGAACGCGGCCCGTGACCTTGATCGGGTGCGGATCGCGCTGGGCGAGCGCAAGCTCAGCTTCCTGGGCATCTCCTGGGGCACCTGGCTGGGCGCGGTCTACCGCAGCACGTTCCCGGGCAGCGTCGGACGCATGTTCCTGGACAGCGTGGCGCCGGTGAACTTCCGGCTCGACGACTTCGAGGACGGCCACGCAGCGGGCACCGAGCGTCACTTCCCGCGGATGGCGGCCTGGATCGCGGAGCGCAACGGGACCTACGGCCTCGGCAGCACCGCGAAGCAGGTGCGGGCCACGGTGCTGGCGCTCGGCCGCGCCTATGACGAGCAGCCGAGGCGCTACAGCGACTGGGAGATGGTGGCCGATGGTGCCACGGTCGCCATGCTGGCCATCCAGAGCACACCGGACTGGCCGCAGGTCGCCCAGGCGTTCAAGGAGATGCGGGACGAGAGTGACACCGCGCCGCCGGCCCTGAGGGGACTTCTCGGGCAGGGCACTCTGCAGCGCCCGCCGGCCGGCGCGCCGGAGCGGTTCAACGCGACCGCAGGCCAGGCCGTCTTCTGCAACGAGGACCCCAGCCGGCTCAACTTCTCCGACGCCTGGGCCACCTACCAGCGGCGACTTGAGCGCAACCCGGTCACCGGGCAGGCCAGTAGGTTCTCCGCCCAATGCGCGGGCTGGCCGCTGCCGGTGCAGAAGATCAAGGTGCAGCGCGGCGGCGGGTCGCTGGTGCTGGCCGGACACCGCTACGAAGCCGTCTCCCTGTATGAGTGGACCAAGCAGATGCACGCCGCCCTCGGCGGCACGGTCTTCACCGTCGCCGACGACGTGCACGGGTCCGTCCTGCGCGTGCCGGACTGCGCCGCCGAGCTCGTGTCGTACTTCACCACGGGCCGCATCGACCGCGGCTGCGACGGGACTGCCGTACCCGCGAAGTAGCCGACGCCGTCCTCACCCGGTAGCCGGGACGGCCACCGCACGCGCCGTCTCGGCGACCGGGCCAATACTCACCCGCACACGATGGAGAACGACATGGGAAGCACTCTCGGCCAGAGCGTGGCCAGGCGGAAGCGCTCACGTAGAAGCACCGCGCGGGCCATCGCACCGGTTCTCGCCCTGGCCGCCGTCGCGCTGACCGGCGTGGCCTGCGGGGACAGCCAGGAACCCGGCAGGACGGTGGCATCTCTGGCGCCGCAGGCCGGTGCGGCGTCCGCCGCCGCCTCGCAGGGCGGTTCCAAGGCCGATCCGGTGGCCTTCGCCCGGTGCGTCCGCGAGAACGGCGTGCCGGACTTCAAGGATCCGGAGCCGGGCAAGGGCATGGGAGAGGGGATCGATCTCAACTCCCCGGCGTTCAAGAAGGCCGCCGAGGCCTGCAAGGAGTTCATGCCCGCTCCGCCCCCGCAGAACGACCCCAACGCGATGTGGTCCACGTCGGACAAGCTCAAGTACGCCGCGTGCATGCGTGACAACGGCGTGCCGTCGTTCCCCGACCCTGACGCGGGTGGCGGTTTCAAGCTCAACGACGACCCAAACACGCCGCAGTTCAAGAAGGCCGAGGAATCCTGTAAGCAATACCAGCCGCAGAGCATCCGGAACATGACCCCCGGCAAGACCGGCGGCGGCAGTTGAGTGCGATGCGCTGGGTGGCCGCGCTGGTGGCGGCCGGCGCACTGGTGGCCGGGGGTGGCTGGGTCCTGCGCGCCGACCCGCTCGCCGCGCCCACCGCGAGCACCACCCCCCAGAGCCCGGCCAGGACCGGGCTGGCACAGGTGACCAAGGGCACATTGTCGGCCCGTACCCTGCAAAACGGCACGCTCGGCTACGCGGGCAACCACCAGATTGTCAACAAGGCCGCCGGTACGGTGACCAAGCTGCCCGCCGTGGGCCAGGTCGTCACCGCGGGCAAAGTGCTCTACCGGGTGGACGGCAAGCCCGTGGTGCTGCTCCACGGTGCGGTTCCCGTCTACCGGTCGCTGTCGTGGGGCACCGACGGCGCCGACGTTCAACAGCTGAACGCCGCGCTGGTGACGCTCGGCCACGCCACCAAGGACCAGCTCGACCCCGAATCCGACTACTTCGGCAGGGCCACCTACAACGCTCTTCGGGAACTGCAGGACAGGGCCGGGCTGGAAGAGTCGGGGAACCTTGCACTCGGCCAGGCGGTGTTCGTGCCGGCCAAGGCGATCCGCGTGCTAAAGGTGAACGCGGTCAGCGGCGCGCAGACGGCGGCCGGGACCGTGGTGCTTGAGGCATCCTCGACGGCCCGGCAGGTTACCGTCGAGCTGAACGCCGGCCGGCAGAGCCAGGTGGCCGTCGGCGACAAGGTGATCATCACGCTGCCCGACGGCAAGACAGTGCCGGGCGTGGTCTCCGAGGTCGGCAAGGTCGCCACCACCTCCGACAGCGGGACCACGATCGAGGTGAAGATCCGGCCGACCAGGCCGAAGCAGACCGGCAGCCTGGATAAGGCGCCGGTACAGGTCTCGATCGTCACCGGCACCGCCGAGGACGTGCTGTCGGTGCCGGTGAATTCGCTGCTCGCGCTGGCCGGTGGCGGCTACGCGGTCGAGGTCGTGGACGCTGGTGGGGAGCATCGGCTGGTGGGTGTGACGACGGGGCTGTTCGACGACAGCGAGGGCAGGGTCGAGGTCACCGGCGACGGCCTGGCCGAAGGTCAGCGCATCGTGGTGCCTGCGTCATGAGGAGTGTTCTGCAAATGGACCGGGTGAGCAAGGTCTATCCTGGCGCGACACCGGTGGTGGCGCTGCAGGAGGCCAGCTTCACCGTCGAGGCCGGCGAACTGGTCGGCGTCGTGGGGCCGTCCGGGTCGGGTAAATCGACGCTGCTGCAGGTCATGGGTACGCTGGATCGGCCCACCTTGGGCACGGTGCGCATCGTCGGCGACGACGTGGCGAGCATGTCCGACCGGGCCTTGGCCAGGCTGCGGGCGATGCGGATCGGGTTCGTCTTCCAGCAGTTCTTCCTGGCCCAGCACGCCACGGCTGTGGAGAACGTGGCCGACGGCATGCTGTACACCGGTGTCAGATATCGCGCCAGGCTGCAGGCGGCGTCCGAGGCGTTGGAGCGGGTCGGGCTGGGGCATCGCCTGGACCACCGTCCCCCCCAGTTGTCGGGCGGTGAGCGGCAGCGGGTCGCGATCGCCCGCGCGCTGGTCGGCAACCCGGCGATCGTGCTGGCCGACGAGCCCACCGGCAACCTCGACAGCGTTTCCGGGGCCGCGATCTTCACCCTGCTGAAGGAGCTCAACGCCGAAGGCGCCACCATCATCATGATCACGCATGACCGGGAGCTGGCCGCGAGGCTGCCCCGCCGCATCGAGATGCTGGACGGGCACCTCGTCGCCGATGGGCGGGAGCCGTGATGTATCCGGCCGACCTGGCGCGGGTGGCCAGCCTGGGACTGCGGACCCGGCGGATGCGGGCGGCCCTGTCGGCGCTCGGCATCGCCATCGGCGTCGCGGCGATGGTGGCCGTGCTGGGCTTGTCGGCCTCCTCCCAGGCCGGGTTGCTGGCCGAGATCGACAAGCTGGGCACCAACCTGCTCACCGTCACCCCCGGCCAGACCATGGGCGGCGACAATGCGAAGCTGCCCGGCGACGCGCCGGGGATGATCGCCAGAATCGGCCCGGTCGAGAAGGTCGAACACACCGGTAAAACCACGGCCAACGCCTTCCGCAACCCCTACATCCCCGCCTTCAACACCAACTCGCTGAGCGTTAACGCGGCCAGCCTGGACCTGCCCGGCGCGGTGCGCACCAGCCTGGCTCAAGGCGCCTATCTCAACGCCGCCACCGCCCGGCAACCGGTCGCCGTCCTCGGCGCCGACGCTGCCCGGCGTCTCGGCATCGCGAAGATCCACCAGGGGATGCGCATCTGGGTCGGCGGGCAGTGGTTCTACGTCGCCGGGATCCTCAACCCGGCGAAGCTGACGCCGGAGATCGACTCCGCGGTACTGGTCGGCTATCCGGCCGCCGAAAAATACCTGCGCTTCGACGGCCATCCGACCACGATCTACGTGCGGGCGGCCACCGAACACGTGCCCAGCGTGCGGAAGGTACTGGCCGCCACCACCAACCCGCGCAATCCCGGCGAGGTCAACGTCAGCCAGCCCTCCGCCGCCCTGGTGGCCCGCGCGGCCGCCCAATCCGCGCTCAACGGCCTGTTCCTGGGCCTGGGCGCGGTCGCACTGCTCGTCGGCGGCATCGGCGTTGCCAACACCATGGTCATCTCGGTCCTGGAACGCCGCTCCGAGATCGGCCTGCGCCGCTCCCTCGGAGCGACCAGAGCAGACATTCGCCTGCAGTTCCTGTCGGAGGCGATCCTGCTGGGCGCGCTCGGCGGCCTCGCCGGCGTGGCCCTCGGCGCCCTAGCCACCACCATCTACACCCACATCAACAACTGGGCCACCGTGATACCTCCGCTGGCCTGGGCCGGCGGGCTGGGCGCGGCCGTCGCCATCGGCGCCACCGCCGGGCTGCTGCCCGCCATCCGCGCGGCCCGCATGCAACCCACCGAGGCGCTGCGAACCGTCTGACATGCCCGGCGCGACGGGCAAACCCGTCGCGCCGGGCTTCAGGATGCCGGGCGGTCCGTTGATTGGATACTCACGACACTCGCCCGCCCGCCACGCCCGCCTCCGCGCGAGCGCACCCCTGTGACCACCGCAGCACGTGGGCACTAGGGGTGCCCCGTGTCCGGCGCAGGCCACTCCCGTGAGATCACCTGCCTGCGCTTTCCCCTCGACCGCGAACCCGGCCCCTTGGTCCTGGCCCCACCTTATGCGTCACAGGGCGCTGAGCGCCTCCTGACAGGCCTTTCTGCGTCCGTCAGCTGGGCCTGCGGCACCCCTATGGAGCCGCTGCTGACCATCGCCACGGACGAGTGGGACGCCAGCCGGATCCCATACGAGAACCAAGCCGCCGCATCGTCCACCGGCTACGGCTACCCCGACCTGAGTAACCCGGCCGCGGTCCAGATCGGCCGCGGCTACAACCAGCAGCTCTACCTCTGCCCGGTAGCGCCGGAGCATCCGCACCCCGAGCTGATGCAGTAGCCGGCCCAGGCGGCTGCGCAAACGCCCGACGCATCGTGATCACGTCGCTGCGCGCCAGACTCACCCCGAACGTCCGGACCGAACCCGCTCTTGGCGGCGTCCCGCAACTGCACATCATGAGCTGCTGCGGCCATGCCTCTCGTTTGAGTCATGTGGCGCGATTCTTACCAACGGGTCCAATGCGGCCGCGACCATGTACGTGCGTGCGTTTAAGGTTTCATGATCGTTTTGACGCTCGGCGGTAGCTGTCACTTCCCGGGATAGCCGTCACCTGAGCGCCGATCGGCAACCTGTCCATGGCCTAATTTGCAATACCTGTGTCGTTGACGCCATCCACGTCACTGACCAGGATGAATGTCATGCGGCGACGAGTGGTTGTGGTGATCTTCGAGGGGTTCCAGCTCCTTGATCTGGCCGGGCCAGTGGACGTGTTCGAGACCGCGAGCCTGTTCGCCCAGGAGGGCGGCTATCGGATGGAGGTGGCCGCGGTGCGCGCCGGCGCTGTGGCGGCTCACGGCGGGATCGCGATCGACGCGGCAATAGCCCTGCGCGAGGTCGAGGGGCCGGTCGACACGCTGCTGGTGCTGGGCGGCCTGAAGGTCCCGGACCGCGTGGATGATCGGGAGCTGGTTGAGCAGATCGCCCGGCTGGCCCGTGTGAGCCGCCGGGTCGCGTCGGTCTGCACCGGAGCCTTCCTGCTGGCCGAGGCCGGGCTGCTGAATGGCCGACGGGCGACCACGCACTGGATGGCGGCCGCCGACCTCGGCCGCCGTTACCCGGCTACCACGGTGGACGCCAATCCGATCTACATCCGGGACGGGGAGGTCTGGACCTCGGCCGGAGTCACCGCCGGAATCGACCTCACGCTCGCGCTGGTGGTCGAGGACCACGGCCACGCGCTGGCCCGGAAAGTCGCCCGCGGGCTCGTGGTGTACCTGCACCGGCCGGGCGGGCAAGACCAGTTCAGCACCCCAATGAGGGCCGGCACACCGCGCACCGAGCCGCTGCGCGAACTCCAAGCCTTCATCGACGCCAACCCCGCCAATGACCTGAGCGTGCCGGCACTGGCCCGGCGCGCAGGGATGAGCGAGCGCCACTTCTCGCGGATCTTCACCAATCAGACCGGAGTCTCTCCCGGCCGATACGTCGAGCGCAGCCGCGCCGACGCCGCTCGCCGACTGCTGGAGAGCACCGGCCATCCGCTCGACCGCATCGCGAGCCAATCCGGGCTCGGTACGCCAGAAACCCTCTACCGCGTCTTCCGCCGACACTGGCGGATCTCACCCGGCGACTACCGCCGCCGGTTCCAGACACAGGAGAACTGACCATGCACGTCGCCATCCCTCTCTACCCCCGGTTCACCGCCCTGGACGCGGTCGGCCCCTACACCGTTCTAGCCTTCGCGCCGGGCTGGACGGTCACCTTCGTGGCCGCCGTACCCGGCCCAGTCATCGACGACAAAGCCAGCCTCGCGATCACCGCTACCGCCTCCTTCGCCGACCTACCTCGGCCGGACGTGATCCTGGTACCCGGAGGTCCCGGCACCCTAGCCGCCACGGGCGACCAGCAACTGTTGTCCTGGATCCGCGCCGCGCACGAGCACACCCGATGGACCACCTCGGTCTGCAGCGGCTCCTTCGTCCTCGGCGCGGCCGGTGTGCTGGCCGGTCGTAAAGCCACCAGCCACTGGGGCTGGGCCGAGCAGCTTCCCGCCGTCGGCGCCGAACACGTCAAGGAACGCGTCGTATTCGACGGCAAGATCGTGACAGCCGCTGGAATCTCCTCCGGCATCGACATGGCGCTGACCTTCCTCGCCGAGGCGCAGGATGAGGAGACGGCGCGGACCGTGCAGCTCGCGATCGAATACGACCCCCAACCGCCGTTCAACGCCGGCAACCCTCATACCGCCCCCGCCTTCCGGCGCGAGGCCGCACTGAACCTGATCTTCTGACCGCATAACGAGCAGCAGCTACCCGTTCCAGCAATCGTGACCCGGCTCATCGAGCATCCGTGGCGCACCTGAGCGTCGCACCGTCTTGGGTGATCACGATTGAGTGGCAGAGCCGGCACGCCACCGTGACATGGGGCACGGCCATTGTCGATCTTCTGTTCTGCGAAGAAATCCGAAGATCAAACCGATGGCCGTAGGGGTACAGTATGACGGTTGCGCCGCTGCGAGCAGGAGTGGCCTCGACGAGAAGTTCGTCGTCGATGGCGAGGATGAGTGAGTTCCGGGCGGGCTGGTATGACTGCCTGACCGCACGCGCGGATGCGTTATTCGAGCTCAGCGACGCGGTGCTGAGCGCTCCGACGATCACCTCGTTGCCGTATCTGAGTCTGGAGCCGGTCTTTCGCCGCAGTTGGGGCAGCCTGTATGACGCTCTGGCCGTCGGCCGGATCGACCCCGACCGGGTGTGTGAGCTGCTGCTGGCCTGCGGCCCACCTGATTGGCCGCTGACCTTCGCCATCGATGCCAGCACGCACCCGCGCCCGTACGCCGAGACCAGTCCCGATCGGGAGTGGCATCACCTGTCTAGGCCGGGCGGGGTGGATGGCGGAGTGTCCGGCTGGGCCTGGCAACACGTGACACAGCTCATTCTCGAGCACGATTCGTGGGTCGCGCCGATGGACGCGGTCCGGGTGCCCACCGGCGGTTCGGCGCAGACGCTGGTCGCAGTCGAGCAGATCGGTGCCCTGGCCGGGCGGCTGCGCGCGGCCGGACGTACCGGGCGCAATCTCTTCGTCCACGACGCCGGATACGACCTGGCCGTACTCGTCTACGAACTGCACGGTGAATACGATGTGACCGGCGAGCATGCCCGGCACTGCGCCGACCTGCCGGCCGGGACGCACCACCAGTTGTGCGGGGTGCACACCACGGTCGGCAACGACGACATCGAAGTGCTGGTTCGCATCCGCAACGATCGGCTGCTCTATCGTGACCCGCCGCCTCGCCTGCCCGGCAACGGTGGCCGTGCGGGACGGCCCCGCCGCCACGGCGAGCAGTTCTCCTGCGCCCGCCCCGACGGCCAGGGTGAGCCCGACCAGCAACTCACCGTCACCGATGAGCATTACGGCCAGGTCACCGCGTCACTGCCTGGGGCGGCCTGCACCCCAAGCTGGACAAGAAGGAGCACTTCGTGCACCGGGCCGAAGCGCCGATCCTGTCCGGCACGGTCATCCGTGTCGAAGTCGAGCGGCTGCCCGGCGGACGCCGCCCCGCACCCACGCCGATGTGGCTGTTCTGGTCTGGCCAGGGCAGTCCTGACCTGGAACGATGCTGGAGATCGTATCTCCGCAGGTTCGACATCGAGCACTACCTGAAGTTCCTCAAGAGGGTGCTCGGCTGGGTCACGCCTGCGCTGCGTCATCCCGAACAGGCCGAGCGCTGGACGTGGGTGCTGCTGGCCGCCTACGCCCAGCTGGTGCTCGCCCGGCACCTCGCCCGAGATCAACGCTACCCTTGGGAACGCCGCCACCACCGCAGGCTCTCACCCGGCCGAGTCCGCCGGGACTTCGCCCGGGTACTACCGATCATCGGCACCCCAGCTACCCCGCTGAAACCTTCCAAGGCCCCCACCATGGAACTGCTGTACGGCGCGCGCTACAGCCCGCACGACAACCCGGTGGACGCGTCTGGGCCGCCCTGAGAGGGCGTTCATCGCCAACACCGCCGTCAGCTGGCCCGGCCGTCTCAGACAGATCCACGCCTTCTTCCGCGCCCGCTCACCCGATCAGATGCTCACCGCGGCAGCACCGTGGACCAGCCCCTGGCTGCCTGCGGGTTACAAGCAGAACTTCTGGAATGCCGCTTAGTAGGCGGCGTGGAGGTGGACCTAGAACGAAACTTGACGTGCGGTGGGCGCTGTCACCGCAGATGGTGGGGTAGGTCGCCTCGCACGTGACGTGGTTCCCGCCGGTGGTGAGGGGCCAGATCAGAGATCTCAAGGGGGAGCCCATGCGGTGTCGATCATGGCCAGACATCGGCTCTTCAGCACTGGCGACAGGCGTGTGTCCGCCCGCCGGGGGGCGGGCACCGTCGAAGCCGACGCCGTGGGGAAGCGCATCGTCCGGGGTGACCGATGGACCGCGAGGGGCGGCGGGTGCGCGGGCGACGAGGCGATGAGCGACAGCACGAAGGACGACGCCCAGGAGGATGCGGGCAGGTCGGTTCGCCCGCCGTCGCTGGCCGATCTGGTGATCGTTCTGGCCACGCTCGTGGTGCTGATCGGTGGGTCGCTGGCGTTGTTCGGCTTGGCCGCCCTCGACGGGCCAATCCAGGTGGCGCTGGTGTTGTGCGCGATGGTCGCGATGCTGGTGGTGCTGAATAACGGGAACCGGTGGGAGGAGGTCGAGGCCAGCGGGCAGCGCGCGCTGTCGTCGATCACCAGCGCGGTTTTCATCCTGCTGGCGGTGGGCGCGCTGATCGGCACCTGGAACATGTCCGGGACGATCCCGACCCTTGTGTACTACGGGATCCAGGTGCTGTCGCCGGGCTGGTACTACGCCGCCGCCGCGCTGCTGTGCGGCATTGTGGCGATGTCGATCGGCAGTTCGTGGACCACGGCTGCGACGATCGGCGTCGGGCTGGTGGGTATCGCCACCATGCTGGGGGTGTCGGCGCCGGTCACCGCCGGGGCAGTGATCTCGGGTGCGTACCTGGGGGACAAGCTGTCGCCGTTGTCGGAGACCACGGTGCTGACCGCGCAGATGGTCCGGGTCAACGTCTATGAGCACATCAAGCGGCAGGCTTGGACGTCGATTCCGGCGTTCGTGATCGCCTTCGTACTGTTCCTGTTGATCGGCTGGATGTGGGGGCCGGCCGCGACCGACATGGGTGACACCGCCAGTGAGCTGACCGCTCTGGGCGACATCTACTGGATCACTCCGCTGAACCTTTTGCCGCTGCTGTTGCTGATCGTACTGTCGGCACGCAAGGTGCCGGCGACGCTGGCGCTGATGGCGGCGGCGATCTTCGCCGGGATCGTGGGAATCTTCACCCAACCCGCGGTGATCCGCGCGTTCGTTGGTGAGCCCGGGCTGAATCCGGTCGTGGCCGGGATCAAGGCCATCTGGCGGGCGATGGCGAACGGGTATGTGAAGAGTTCCGGTCTTGCGGATGTGGACCGGCTGCTGTCACGCGGTGGGATGGACAGCATGCTGCCGACGCTGTGGCTGATCATCGGCGCGGTCACGTTCGGTACGCTGCTGGAGGAGTTCGGCCTGCTCAAGCGGCTGATCGATCCGATGGTGCGGGCGGCCAAGGGCACCGGCCGGCTGTTCGTGGCGGTGTTCGCCAGTGCCTTCGGACTCAACATCGTCGCCGGTGACCAGTACATCGCGCTGGTGTTGCCGGCGCGGGTGTTCCGGGTCGAGTTCGCCAAGCGCGGCCTTGCACCGACGAACCTGTCGCGGCTGACCGCCGACAGCGGCACGGTCACCTCACCGCTGGTGCCGTGGAACTCCTGCGGCGCGTTCATGGGTGCGGTGCTCGGCGTGCCGACCCTGGCCTACCTGCCGTTCTGCTTCTTCAACATCGCCAGTCCGCTGCTCAGCGTCATCTACGGGTTCACCGGATTCAAGATCGAACACGTGTCCCCGGAGGATCAGGCCAAGGACGGGAAACCACGCGGTGAGTGAGGCCGGCACGAAGACTGGGGCAGCGCCCGGGGTAGCGCTGCCGATCCTGACCGCGATGGTGGTCGGGTCCATGGTCGGCGCCGGGGTGTTCTCGCTGCCGCGGAACTTCGCCCAGGCGACCGGCGTGCTGGGCGCGGTCGTCGCCTGGACGATCGCCGGCTTGGGCATGCTGATGCTGGCCTTCGTGTTCCAGACGCTGGCGGTGCGCAAACCTGACCTGAATGCCGGGGTGTACGCCTACGCCAAGGCAGGTTTCGGCCAGTACCCCGGTTTCTTCTCCGCCTTCGGTTACTGGGCCAGCGCCTGCGTCGGCAACGTCACCTACTGGGTGCTGATCAAGTCCACACTCGGCCTGATCGTCCCCGCCTTCGGTGAAGGCGCGACGATCGTGGCGGTGGCGGTTTCCACGGTCGGAGTGTGGACCTTCCACTTCATGATCCTTCGCGGTGTGCGGGAGGCTGCCCGGATCAACCAGATCGTCACGGTCGCCAAACTCCTGCCGATCCTGCTGTTCATCGTGATCGTGGCCGTCGCGCTGCGCGGGGAGGTCTTCGGCGCGAACCTGTGGGGCGGCGCTGGACTCTCCGCCGGGGCGCTGTTCGACCAGATCCAGGCGACGATGCTGGTGACGGTGTTCGTATTCCTGGGCGTAGAAGGGGCCAGCGTCTATTCGCGCTACGCCCGCGCGCGCGCCGACGTGGGCCGGGCCACCGTGCTGGGCTTCCTGGCCGTGCTGGCGCTGTTCGCCTCGGTGACCATCTTGTCCTACGGCGTGCTGCCCAAAGACAAGTTGGCCGGGCTGCGCCAGCCGTCCATGGGTGGTGTGCTGGAGTCGGTGATGGGTGCCTGGGGCGCGGGGCTCATCGGCGTCGGGCTGATCGTCTCGGTGCTGGGCGCCTACCTGGCCTGGACGCTGATGGCGGCGGAGGTGCTGTTCGTGGCCGCCAAGGACGCCGACATGCCCGCCTTTCTGGCCCGCGAGAACCGGCGGGACGCACCGGTCACGGCCCTGGTGCTAACCAGCGCGCTCATCACCGCCGTGCTGTTCGTCACGCTGTTCTCCGACGACGCCTTTACCTTCACCCTTGAACTGACCAGCGCGCTGTCGCTGATCCCGTACCTGTTGGCGGCCGGGTACGCGCTGCGCCTGGCCCTGACTGGCGAGACCTACGACACCGAGCCGCGCGGCCGGGGCAAGGATCTGGCGGTCGCGGCTCTGGCCACTTTCTACACCGCGTTCCTAATCGTCGCGGCGGGGCCGAAGTTCCTGCTGTTGTCGTGCATCATCTACGCCCCCGGCACGATCCTGTTCGTTCTCACCCGGCGCGAACGCGGCATGCGCGTCTTCTCCCCGGCCGAGCTGGTCCTGTTCGTCGTCGTCGTCGTGGGAGCCGTGCTCGCCATCGTCGGTTTGATCGCGGGTTGGCTCACCATCTAGGCCCGCCCGACCCCGTACAGGAAGGAAGCCCGCACATGACCGCTCGACCCTACGGCGTGCACTCCGAGGTGGGGAGGCTGCGCAAGGTCATTGTTCATCGCCCCGACCTCAGCCTGCGCAGGCTCACCCCTTCCAACAACGACCAGCTTCTGTTCGACGACATCCTGTGGGTGGAGCGGGCCCAAAGGGAGCACGACGCCTTCGTCCAGGTGATGCGCGAACGCGGCGTCGAGGTGTACTACCACCACGACCTGCTGGGCCGGGCGCTGGATGCGAGTTTCGAGGCCAAGCAGCACGCCATCGAACAGGTCGTCACCCACCTGACCGTCGGCCCGGCTCTGGTCGACGGCGTACGCGAGAACCTGGTCAGATGGAGCGGAGACAAACTGGCCACCCACCTGATCGGCGGACTCACTAGGGAGGAGTTCGGCCTGGCCGACCTGGATGACCACTCCCTGGTCGCCGCTTCGTGCCACCCGCGGGAGTTCATCCTGCCCGCGCTGCCCAACT
The DNA here is from genome assembly GCF_041950495.1 of Nonomuraea sp. MTCD27. NCBI lineage: Bacteria > Bacillati > Actinomycetota > Actinomycetes > Streptosporangiales > Streptosporangiaceae > Nonomuraea > Nonomuraea sp. MTCD27. The sequence goes on from NZ_JBGNUW010000052.1 coordinate 18,492, forward strand.
CCCTCTACCAGCGCGACCCGGCGGCCTGGCTGTATGGCGGCCTCTCACTCAATCCGATGTACTTCCACGTCCGGCTGCTGGAGACGATGAACCAGTCGGCCATCTACCATCACCACCCCATGTTCGCCGGGGAGGACTTCTCCTATTGGTACCCCTACGCCGGCGAGGATGAGCGCTTCAACGAGGAGTCGTACGGCAACGCCGCCATGGAAGGCGGCGACATGATGCCCATCGGCAACAAGACCGTGGCCATCGGCATCAGCGAGCGCACCAACCCGCGCACCATCGAGCACCTCGCCCTGTCGTTGTTCGCGGCCGAGGCCGCAGAGCGAGTGATCGCCATTGAGGTGCCCAAGGCCCGTTCCTACATGCACCTGGACACCGTCTTCACCTTCCTGGACGCCGACAAGGCCAGCGCATACCCGCCGTTCCTGGAATCGGCCACCGCCTACAGCCTGCGCCCCGGCGACAAGAGCGGCACCCTGAGCGTCCACCGTGACGCCAACCTGATCACCGCCCTGCAGGACGCCCTGCGCATCTCTCGCCTGGACATCGTCCCCACCGGAGGTGACGATTACCAGCAGTCCCGCGAGCAATGGGACTCCGGCAACAACTTCTTCGCCCTGGCGCCCGGCGTCGTCATCGGCTACCACAAGAACCAGTTCACCAACCGCAAGCTGCGCGAACATGGCGTGGAGGTCATCGAGATCGAAGGCTTCGAACTCGGCAAGGGCCGCGGCGGCACCCATTGCATGACGTGCCCCATCCAACGTGACGCCGTCTGAATGCGGCGGCCCACCGGTCGATGAGATCGCTGAATGAGCGAGACCGTCTCCGACGCCGACGCCAACCGTGCCGTGAGCCTGGCGCTGCGCGTCGGCGAGTTGCTGCTCGCCAGCGGAGAGGGCACCGAGAACGTGACGAACGCGATGCGGTCGATCGCGCGAACTTACGGTGTGCACCGGATCGAGGCAGATGTGAACCTGTCGGCGTTGACGCTGTCGAATGTCCCGGACGATGGCCGTCTGCCGGTCACGGCCGAACGGCGAGTACGCAGGCGCGAACCTGACTTCGCCCGCCTGATTGCGCTGCACGATCTGGTCAGCGAGATCACCGCCCGGAAGCTGCCGCTGAGAGTCGCACGCCGGCGCCTGCACGCGATCGGTAGCCGCGCCAGGATCTATCCGCGCTGGGCGGCGGTCACGGCGCCCGCCCTGGTCGCGGCCTCGGCGGCGGTATTGACCGGTGGTGGTCCAGTGGTGGCGCTGGCCGCGTTCATCGCAACGCTGCTCGGGGACCGAGCCGGGACGTGGCTGGCCGGGCGGGGAGTTGCGGAGTTCTTCCAAACGGCCGTGGCAGCGGCCGTCGGCACCGCGGCCGCGGTGCTCATGATCTGGCAGCAGATACCCGTCCAGGCCTCAGCGGTCGTCGTTGGAGCGGTGATCGCGTTGTTGCCCGGCCGGCCGCTCGTCGCCTGCGTGCAGGACGGCATCGCCGGCGAATACGTCACCGCCACCGCGCGACTGTCGGAGGTGGTGTTCATCGTGGCAGCCGTGCTCTCGGGGATCGGCATCATGCTCACCTTCGCCGTCAAAGCGGGTGTGCCGATCACCGTGGACGATGCGCCCACAGCACCGCTGTCGCTGGCGGTGCCGCAACTGCTCGGGGCGCTCATGCTGGGGCTGACGTTCGCGGTGGCGCTACGAGTGCCGCGCAAACACATACCACCGGCAGCCCTCGGTGGCGTGGTCATCTGGAGTGCTTATGTCTGTCTACGCTGGCTGGCCTGGCCGGCGGTGCTCGCCACCGCAGTTGCCGCCGCAATGATCGGGCTGATGGGCTCGATGTATGCGAACCGGGTGCGAGTGCCGCCGATGGTTTTCGTGATTCCGGCGATCGGGCCACTGCTGCCAGGCTCGGTAATGTTTCGCGGAATGTTGAAGCTGAGCCTCGGCGACGTGCTCGGCGGCACACACTATCTCATCGAGGCCCTGTCAACTGCTCTGGCCATCGGCGCCGGGGCGATCCTGGGCATCGACGTGCTACGCGCTCTAGGCGGTCGCGACCTAGCACGTCGGATCCGCCCAGCCGCCCGCCGCACCAGGGGTTATTGAGAGGGCATTTGATTTGAGCAGATTGCTCCTTATGTTCTAGTATGCGCCTCGCCAGGTTAGGGCGGTTTCGTCCGTTATGCGTTTGGTGAGGTTGTCAATCGAGGCGATGTAGATCATGGCTTCGGAGCTGATGGGAAGGGTTTCGTAATCGCGGGTCAGGCGTCGTCTTAACATAAGCCAGCCGAGGCTGCGATCCACTACCCAGCGTCTTCTAACGACTTGGAAGCCGCGGCTGTCGGGGTTTCTGCTGACGACTTCCACGTCGATTCCGAGGCGGGCTCCGTGTTCTACTGCGGCATTTTGAATCCGGTGTCGACCCAGGCTTCGGTGATGGCCGGGTGGGTCTTCTTGACGTCGTTGAGCAGTTGTATTCCTACGGCGTTTTCGGACAGGCTTGCGGCGGTGACGGTAACGGCGAGCAGGAGCCCGAGCGCGTCTGTGACGATGCCCTCGTTTCCGGCCGAAGATCTTCTTGGCGGCGTCCGTCCCCTGGCTGCTCAGGGGTACGTTGGTGGAGGTCTTGACGCTCTGGGTGTCGATCACGGAGGCGGTCGGCTCCGGCTCGCGACCGGCCTTACCGCGGGCCAGTCCGCTGCCGGTTCTGGGTCGCGGCAGGGCGTGCAGGAAGCGAGGTGACCTTCAGTCGGCTGGTCCAGGTGACCGCATCATCCAGGCCGCGTAGATGTTCGCCGGCGTAGGCCGCATCGCCGACGGCAGGCACCATCCGGGGATGGCGGGCGGCGATCGCCTCGACCATCTCCCGGGCGAACGCTCAGGCAAGGCAACGGTCGTGGGCAGTACTTCGTCCACTGCCCATTTTCCGCCGCGACGCGGCGGCGGCAGGTCGGCAGCAACGATCTCGTATGGCCGCTCTGGTCCGCGTGACATATCCGAGTGATCACTTGGCACGACCGGCGTCACCGTTTCAATTCACTGCGGGTTGGGGACAGGCCCAACACCGCCTCCGATCCGGTGGCGAACGGGGCGCGCGATGATCCATGGTGGGCGAGGGGTGGAAGTCATGCGCGGGTTGGGGGCAACGGTGCGTGACCTGGCGGTGCGCACGCCGGACAGTCGCGAGCGCAACGTCGACATGTGGCGCGCGCTGGCCATCTGCCTGGTGGTGCTCGGGCACTGGTTCGTCGTCGCCGTGACCTACCGTGACGGCCGGCTGTCCGGCTACAACGCGCTGGACGTTCTCACCTGGATCGACCCGGTCACCTGGCTGTTCCAGGTGATGCCGATCTTCTTCCTGGTCGGCGGCTACGCCGGCGGCGCCTCGATGGCATCGCACCGTGCCTCGGGAGGCGACAGCATCGGCTGGATGCTGAAGCGAACCGACCGACTGCTTCGGCCGACAACTGCGCTGTTCCTGGTGCTGCCACTGGTATCAGTGGTCGCAGTGGCAGCTGGGGTGAACGAAAAGCTGCTCGGTCACGCGGCGTGGCTTGCCTCCATTCCGCTGTGGTTCCTGCTGGCCTACCTCGCCCTGGTGGTGTTGACGCCGTGGCTGCACGCGCTGCACCGCCGCGCGGGGCTTGTCGTCCCGATGGCGATGGTGGTCCTCGTAGCCGTCGCCGACCTGTTGGGGAGGGGCCTGCACGTGCCGGTCGTCGGTCTGAGCACCTACCTGTTCGCCTGGTTGGCGGTCTACCAGCTCGGCTTCTGCTGGCGGGACGGGCTCTTGCGGCTGGGCCGTGGGCAGGCGCTCGCAGTCGCGGTCGGCGGTCTGGCCGCCCTGATCGGACTGACCGTGGTGGGCCCCTATCCGGTCGGCATGGTCGGTTACAACACGACTCCACCGAGCCTGGCACTGATGGCGCTCGCCGCCACGCAGGTCGGATTGGTTCTGGCCCTTCAGCCCGCGGCCAACCAATGGCTTCGCCGGATCGGCCCATGGAGCGCGGTCATCGCGACCAACGCAGTCATCCTGACCGTGTTCCTCTGGCATATGACAGCGGTGGCGGTCGCGGCCGTTGTGCTGTTCCCTACCGGTGTCATGCCGCAGCCCCCGCTGCACTCCACGACGTGGCTGCTGTGGCGAGTGCCATGGATAGCGTCTTGTGCCCTCGTCCTCGTCGTCCTGGTCGCCCTCTTCGCGCGAATCGAACTGCGCCGGTCGGTGCTGCGTTCCGTCGAGCGCGGTCTGTGGCGCGACGGCGCGACTGTGCTCGGATTGGCCGCCGTGCTGGCCGGGCTACTTGTTGTTGCCGTGTCCGGCCCCGGCTACCACGGCCCCACCGGCCTCCCATGGGCTGGGGTGCTCTCGTACTTGTGCGGTGCCGCTGTGCTGCGTGTGGCGCGAACCCGGCCTGTCCGGTCGGCCGCCAGTCGTTGATCGCCGAGGAGTACGCCAGGCAGCTGTCATGTGCTACGCCGGCGAACCGGCGTCGACATGGGTGGTCCTCACCAGCGCAGCATCGCAGCCACTCCGCCCGCCTCGGCGAGCTCCCTCGCCGCGCCGGTCTCCAGCACGGTGACGTCGCCTCCGTGCTCGAAGGTGAGCTCGATCATCTCCTCCTCCAGCTCCTCGGGGGTGACGCCCATGGGCTCGGCATTCCACCTGCCCGCCTCGTCGAGCAGCAGGTGCTCGACCCGGCCCTGCCGCAGCAGGGAGAGGATGTCGTCGAGGCCGACCGCGCCCTTGCCGCCCGACAGGGCCAGGTCCCGGGCGCGTACGGCAAGGGCTGCGTCATTCCTGGCCCGCACCTCGTCGAGAGCAGGGCGGACGAACTCCAGCACCTCCGACGGCGACAGGGCGGGATCGAGCACGGCGTCCACCTGGACGATCTCCGCACCGGCCGGCAGCGCCTCACCCAGCACCGAGGTGTCGCGGGGGTCGCCCACCAGCAGCAGCGTCTCCCAGTCCAACCGCCGCGCGTGCCCGGCCACGTGCGGGGCCGACTCGCGCAGGAACTTGGTCAGGTGCTCCTCGACACGCTGGTCGAAGCGGCCAGGGTGGATGCCGCGCCGGGAGAGCCCGGGCAGCGTCGCCTCTCCGGACGAGCCTGCGGTCGCCAGGTTGAAGATGACCGGCTCCAGCTCCTCGGCCAGCCCGTACCGGCAGTCGAACAGCCGCACGCCGTCACGCCCCACCCTGGCAACCCCGGAGGGCCTGTCGGCTTGCACGGCGGTGACGAGCGGCAGCAGATAGGCATGCTCCTTGAGGGTGGCGAGGTCACCCACCGGAAGCTGGACCCACTCGGTACGAACCTCGTCACCGGCCACCTGCGCGAACAGGGCCCGCCCGAGACCGGGACCGGCCGGGTCGAGCAGCTGGGTGATCCGCGGCTCCAGCAGGTCCAGGCGGAGGCCCACGAGCCTGGCCCGCTCCTGGTCGGGTCCTGCGGCCAGCTCCTGGCGCAACGCGGCGATCTCGTTGCGCAGCCGGGTTCGCCCGGCCTGCGTGCCCGGCTCCATCGTGGTGTAGAGCGACAGCACACCGACCTCATCGCCGAAGGCCGCCAGCTCGCGTAGATCTGTCTGGTCGAACACCATGACGCGCTCACCTCCATAAGCTGGAGCTCCTTTGCGCGGGCGCCAGCGATGGGGGAGACTTCATTCTAACCGAGCTGCCCATCGTCCCTGGTCAGCGGCCTTCAGAAGCGCCCTCAGCCCTGCTCTGCCCAGTCGCCCAGCGACCAGTCCCGCACCTCGGGCATGTCCTGCAGGTGCTCGACCACGTACCGCTCGTGGCGGAGGAGCTGCTGCTCGCACCATGCCTTCAGCTCGCTCGCCCCGGCCGGGGTCCGCCGCGCGGCGTTCAGCGCGTCGATCACCAGGTGGTACCGGGATGCCCGGTTGCGCACCACCATGTCGAACGGGGTCGTGGTCGTGCCCTCGTCGACGAACCCGCGCACGTGGAACCTGTCCGGGTCCGGCCGGCCGTGCACCAACTGGTGGATCGCGCCCGGGTAGCCGTGGAAGGCGAACAGCACGTCGACGTGGTCGGTGTACAGCTCCCGGAACAGGATGTCCTCCATGCCGTTCGGGTGGACCGTGCGCAGGGGCAACGTCATCAGGTTGACCACGTTGACCACTCTGGTGGCGAAGTGCGGCAGCCGCTCGCGCAGGATGTTCGCCGCCGCGACGGTCTCCATGGTGACCACGTCCCCAGCGCACGCGAGCACGATGTCGGGGTCCGACCGCACGTCCTCGGTGCCTGCCCACGGCCACACCCCGGCACCCCGGGTGCAGTGAACCACCGCCTCGTCCATGGTCAGCCACTGCAGCTGCGGCTGCTTGTCGATGACGACGAGGTTCACGCGCGACCGCGACCGCATGCAGTGGTCGGCCACCGACAGCAGCGTGTTCGCGTCCGGCGGCAGGTAGACCCGGCTGATCGTGCCGCGGTGCGTGATCACGTTCTGGATCAGGCCGGGCCCCTGGTGGCTGAAACCGTTGTGGTCCTGGCGCCAGGCGGTCGAGGTCAGCAGGATGTTCAGGCTCGGCACCAGCACCCGCCACGCCAGATCGTGCGCCTCCTGCAGCCACTTCGCATGCTGCACGGTCTGCGAGGCCGACACCATGGCGAATGCCTCATAGGTGGCGAACCAGCCGTGCCGGCCGGTCAGGGTGTACCCCTCGAGCCAGCCGTGGCAGGCATGCTCGGAGAGCACCTCCATCACCCGGCCGTCCCGCGATATCGCGACATCTTCCTCGGTCACGCGCTCCGCGAACGCCCGGTCGGACACCTCGAACACCGCCCCGAGCCGGTTGCTGTTGGTCTCGTCGGGGGCAAAAGAGCCGGAACCGGTCTGGGTTGCGTTTGTAGGTGTCGCGCATGAGCTCGCCGAGCTTGCGGGTCGACTCGAGCCGGTCCCGGCCCGGCGCCTTCACCGGCACCGCGTAGTCGCGGAAGTCGGGCAGGTCCAGGTCGACGGTGAGCAGGCCCCCGTTGGCGTGCGGGTTGGCGCTCATCCGCAACTCTCCCTCGGGGTTGAGCGACAGCACCGGCGCCCGAGGCGCGCCGTGGTCGTCGAAAAGCTCCTCGGGCCGGTAGGAGCGCATCCAGTCCTCGAGGAGCCGCAGGTGCTCCTTGTTGCCCTTGATTCCGGCCAGCGGCACCTGGTGAGAGCGCCATGTGCCCGACACCTGCACCCCGTCCACCACGTCCGGTCCGGTCCAGCCCTTCGGCGTCCGCAGCACGATCATCGGCCACCGGGGCCGGGTGCCGTCCCAGTCGCCGCTTCGGGCCGCCGCCTGGATCGTCCTGATCGACGCCCACGCCCGCGTCAGCGCGTCGGCGAACCGGTGGTGCATGCCGGGCAGGTCGTCACCCTCGACCTCGATCACGTCATATCCGTGCCCGGTCAGCAGGGACCGGACCTCGTCCCGGTCCTTGCGGGCCAGCAGGGTCGGCCCGGCGATCTTCGCGCCGTTCAGGTGGAGAACCGGGAGCACCGCGCCGTCGCGAACCGGGTTCAGGAAGGAGATCCCGTTCCACGACCCTTCCAGCGGGCCGGTCTCCGCCTCCCCGTCGCCGACCATCGCCAGTGCGATGAGATCCGGGTTGTCCATCACCGCGCCGAACGCGTGCAGCAGCACGTAGCCGAGCTCGCCGCCCTCGTGGATCGAGCCCGGGGTCGTCACCGACGCGTGGCTGGGGATCCCGCCGGGTGTGGAGAACTGGCGGAACAGCCGCAGCAGCCCCTCCTCGTCCATGGTGATGTGCGGGTAGATCTCGGTGTAGGTGCCCTCCAGGTATCCGGCCCCGACCAGCGTCGGGCCGCCGTGCCCGGGACCGGCCAGGTAGATCATCTGCTGCCCGGTATGCTGGATCAGCCGGGACGCGTGTGAGTACACCAGCGCCAGGCCAGGGCTGGTGCCCCAGTGTCCCAGTAGCCGCGGCTTGATGTGCTCGCCGGCCAGCGGCTCACGCAGCAGCGGGTTGGCCATCAGGTAGATCTGGCCGACGGTCAGGTAGTTGTTGGCGCGCCACCAGGCGTCGACCGCGGCGATGTCAGCGTCTGTGGGATGGGCGAGCCGGTTCACCAGGTCCACGGGTGGCGGTCCGGCGCTGCCGGTTTCGGTGGCTGCCACGAGAGTCTCCATCCACCGGAATGTCGGCGCTCACGTTGTTCCCCAGGGGGTTCTGATCAGGTGATTCCCCAGGTCCTGGACGTGTCGTTACTCTACGTGCCGCTCGTCTTCCCGGTGGGGACGACACACGAGGGACTCTTGTTCGGGCGGTAGCTCGGCCGTTCATGAAGCACTGGTGGCTGTTGTTGATGAGCCGGCCGGTCCAGGAGCGACTCGCATGCCGAGGCCGTCCAGGGCCAGGACGGCGCGGGCCGATGGTGGCACGCCGGGCTGCGCCGTACAGCCTTCGCTTGTCAGGTGTGTGCCTGGTGACCTGGGGAATCAGGCTAATTGGCTGCTTTTTGCCGCCGTACGTGCGCCGCCCGGTGCCGCAGTTCGCCGACGCCACCTGGCTGACCTTTTTTCGTCGTAGGGGATGAACGATGCGTGTCTATGCGGTCCCGGCCCCGATAACGGTTGCCCCCGACGCCCAGCTCGCCGACGTGGTGTTCGCCGGCGAACGGGTGAACAGCGACCTGGTCCTGTTCCGGCGCCGGTCGGCCGGCAGCTGGCGTCCGGTGACGGCCAGGCACTTCGCGGCCGACGTTCGCAGTCTGGCGGCCGGCTTCCTCGCCGCCGGGATCCAGCCCGGCGATCGGGTCGCGCTGCTGGCCGCCACCAGCTACGAGTGGACGGTGGTGGACTATGCCCTGTGGACGGTGGCGGCGCTGCCGGTCCCGATCTATGAGACCTCCTCGGCCGAGCAGGTCCGCTGGGTGCTGGAGGACGCCGGCCCGGTCGCCGTGGTGGCCGAGCACGAGACGCACCGCCGCTTGGTCGAGGACGTGGCCGAGGGCCTGTCCGGGCCGCTGCAGGTGTGGCAGATCGACGGCGGCGGGCTGGACCGTCTGCGCGAGGGCGGGCTGGACGTGGACGACGCTCAGCTGCGTGAGCGCCGCCGGATGGTGTCGGCCGACGACCTGGCGACGATCATCTACACCTCGGGCACCACCGGCCGCCCGAAGGGCTGCATGCTGAGTCACGGCAACCTGCTGCACGAGGCTCGCGTCGCGATCGACAGCCTGGAGCAGATCTTCGGCCGGCACGCCTCGACCCTGCTGTTCCTCCCGCTGGCGCACGTCTTCGCGCGGGTGATCCAGGTGGCCTGCGTGGAGCGGGGTGTGTGCCTGGCGCACAACGCCGACCGGGCCAGACTGACCGAGGACCTGGCCGCCCTGCAACCGTCGTTCCTGCTGGCGGTGCCCAGGGTCTTCGAGCGGGTCTACAACACTGCTCAGCAGCGGGCCCGCGCTCAGGGCAAGGGGAGGATCTTCGACTGGGCCGAGCGGACCGCCGTGGCCTACAGCCAGGCACTGGACGATGGGCGGCCAGGCCGGCGCCTGCGCCTGGCGCACCGCCTGGCCGACCGGCTGGTGTACCGGCGGCTGCGGGCCGCGCTCGGCGGCCGGGTCCGCTACGCCATCTCCGGCGGAGCGCCGCTGGGCGTGCGGCTGGGCCACTTCTTCCGAGGGATCGGCATCACCGTGCTGGAAGGCTACGGGCTGACCGAGACCAGTGCCGCCGCGACCGTGAACCTGCCCCACACGCTGAAGATCGGCACGGTGGGGCCGCCCCTGCCCGGGGTCGACATCCGCATCGCCGACGACGGCGAGATCCTGATCAAAGGCCCGATCGTGTTCCAGGGCTACTGGCGCAACGAGCAGGTGACCAGGCAGAGCTTGACCGACGACGGCTGGCTGCGCACCGGCGACGTCGGCGCCCTGGACGAGGACGGGTTCCTGACGATCTCGGGCCGCAAGAAGGAGATCATCGTCACCGCCGGCGGCAAGAACCTCGCCCCGGAGCCACTGGAGGACCGCCTGCGCACCCACCCGCTCATCAGCCAGGCGGTGGTCGTCGGCGACCGGCGGCCGTACACCGCCGCGCTGATCACCCTGGACGCCGAGGCGCTGGCGTCATGGAAGCGGGCCGCCGGCAGGCCCGAGCAGGCCGGCCCGGCCGAGCTACGCGACGACCCGGATCTGCTGGCCAGGCTGCAGACAGCCGTGGACGAGGCCAACACGGCCGTGAGCCGGGCCGAGTCGATCCGCAGATTCCGGATCCTTGCGGTCGACCTGACCGAGCAGAACGGATATCTGACCCCGACCCTGAAGGTCAAGCGTGCCTTGGTCCACAAGGACTTCGCGGCCGACATCGAGGAGCTGTACCGCTGAACAGCAGACGCCAAAGCCGGCAGACCCGCCGTGTCGCGGGCGAGCGATCGACGCTGGACCGGCTGGTAGCGGCCACACCGACGTCCCGCGACCGGGTGGTCGACGCCGCCCGCGCGCTGTGCATCGTGGTCGTCACCCTCTGGCACTGGACGTTGTCGGTCACCCACCGCACCGCCGACGGCAGCCTGTCCATGCCCAACCCGATCCACGCGGTACCCGGTGGCTGGCTGGCCACCTGGGTGCTGCAGATCATGCCGGTGTTCTTCCTGGTCGGTGGATACGCCAACCTGGTCGGCTGGCAGCGGGCTCAAGCGCGCGGGACGACCGCCGGCCAGTTCGTCCGAAGCCGGCTGCGCCGGCTGCTCTGGCCGACGGCCGTCTGGGCCCTGGTCTGGCTCGCCGGCGAGCTGATCGCGGCCGCCCTACCCGGCCCGCACCGATGGATGTGGGAATGGTTCCCCGGCTACCTGACACCGCTGTGGTTCCTGGGCGTGTACGGCCTGCTGATCGCCACAGTGCCGATCACCGCAAACCTGCACACCCGCTACGGAGCCGGGGTCCTGGGAGCGCTCGTGCTGCTGATCACCCTCGGCAGCGTGGCGGACCGCGGCGCCGACCAGGCCTGGGCTGCCTGGGCGACCGCCGCCCTGGTGTGGCTGTTCTGCCATCAGCTCGGCTACGCCTGGCGCAGCTGGGAGCTGGGGCGACGGCCGCTGGCGCAGCGACTGGCGGTTGTCGGGGCCGGACTGGCCGGACTGGTCGGGTTGACAGTGGGAGCGGGCCACCCCCTCTCGATGGTGTCCACCACCGGCGCCGCCGAATCCAACATCTTCCCGACCAACGCCACCATCGCCGCCCTGGCCGTCTTTCAACTCGGGCTACTGGCCCTGGTCACGCCGGTCGCAGAGCGCCTGCTGCGCCGGCCGACTGCCTGGAAGCCGGTGGTGGCCCTCAACGTGGTCGCGTTGACCATCTTTCTCTGGCACATGACCGCGTACCTGGTGGTGCTGTGGGCTTATGAAGGGCTGGGTGGCACCCTGCCGGCGGAGCCAACCGCCGGCTGGTGGGCCCAGCGCTGGCTATGGCTCCTGGCCCCATCGGCCGTGCTGGCCGTGCTGGCCGTCCTGTTCGCCCGAGTCGAGCTGGCCGCCCGCCGACCCCGGAAAGGGGCAGGTCGCTGAGCTCGGCACCAGTAAAAGACCCGGCCGAGCTCATCTGAGAACGCGGCCATGACCTAGGGAACTATCCGATCAAGCCCCTGGGGAATTACGCAAGCGTCAGATGGATATCTGGTCATTAACGGTGCAGGGATGGCGCTCCGGGGATGTTCTAGGACGGCCCGGACATGCCTGGAATCGGTCGTGGAGTCCCGGTAGAAGAGGTCTTCCCACAGATATTTGTCGCCACCGGGGACTCCGGTGAGATGGGCCGTCGGCGAGGTGCCCATGGGCGGGGTGCTGTGCCGATACTCGTGCATGGTGGTTGACCTGCGGTTTATTCTCGCTCATCGGTGGTTGCGGATGTACTCGCGTTCCGTCCCCGACAGCGCGGCCAGTACGGAGAACACCACGCCGGACGGGTTGTGGCTGCCCTGCAGTTCGCCGGCGAGGAACTCCATGCCGATGCCGGCGGCGCGCAGCTGCTCGGCCAGGGCGACGGCTTTGTCGAGCTCGGGGCGGGTGGTGACGCGGGTGGAGATCTTCTCGGAGAAGATCCGGCTCGCCCCTGCGGCCTTGAGGGAGTCGAGCTGAGTGAGCGCCTTGGCGAGTGCAGGCATCAGCCGGAAGCGGGTGGTGTGGTACTGGACGGCCACCTTGCCCTTGCCGGTCCGGCAGGGCGACTCGGCCGGGGCGGCGCAGGAGGTCATCGGGCAAGCGTGAGCCTCCACGCGCGGGTAACCGTCGTCGCGCACTCCGAGATCGTTTCAGAGGGCTGTTCCACACAGCTACCCGTTTGCACCGACCTATGAAACGGTGTTCGCCCTGGATGCGTTCGGCTGGAGGCAGTGCTTCATGGGCGCGGGGGCGTTCGCTGATGGAATCCGCGCTGGGGCTACGAGCGTATCCGTGGCGAACTGCGGCATCTGGGCCACCGAGTCAGCAGTGCGACGATCCGCCGATTCCTGAAACGAGCGCGGCTCGGTCCGGCGCCGCGACGTGCTGATGACCGTTGGCGTGGCTTCCTGCGCGCCCATGCCGCGAGCACGCTGGCGTGTGATTTCTTCACCGTGGACACCGTCACGCTGCGCCGGTTATACGTCTTCTTCGTGGTGGAGGCCGGCACCCGGTTCGTCCACGTGCTCGGCGTGACCGCCCACCCTGATGGCGCTTGGGTTGCCCAGCAAGCCCACAACCTTCACGCCGATCTGACGGACCGGACCGGCGCGTTCCGGTTCCTGATCCGGGATCGGGACACGAAGTTCGCCAGCAGCTTCGATGAGGTCTTCGCAGGCGACGGCATTCACGTGCTGAAGATTCCGCCGCGGGCGCCTCGCGCGAACGCGTTCGCCGAGCGATGGGTCCCGCACCTCCCGCACGGAATGCACCGACCGGCTGCTGATCTTCGGCGAACGGCACCTTCGCACCGTGCTGGACGAATACACCGATCATTACAATCGCCACCGGCCGCACCGCTCCCTCGCCCTCCGAGCTCCCACCAATGATGACTCCGACGTGATCCCGCTGCCGCTGGGCCGGATCGAGCATCGTCACGTTCTCGGCGGGCTGACCAACGAGTACCAGCGCGCTGGCTGACCAACGGATGCAGTCATGAAGAGGCAGGTCAGGGCCGAGTTTTGACACCCTTCACGGTCTCCTGAGCCAGAGCAAGCGTGGCCTGCATGATCGCTTTGGTGCGTGTGGCGGCTCGATCGTGGTGGCTGGTGGTCACGACATCACCTTATCGGCACGGCACGTACCGTGTTGACAGGTTTGCCGATAGCCGCCCAAAATGACCGCGTCCGCTCTCGGCACGGCGCGTGCCGTTCCAGTGCTTGCGACGAAGAACCCGCTCACCAAACGTTCAGGAAAGAAGGCCGTGCCCGATTTCTCCGTCCCCGCCATCGAGGTGGCGGACCTCACCCAGCGATTCGGATCCGTGCTTGCCGTCGATCGGCTCAGCCTGAGCGTTCCGCCGGGGATGTT
>NZ_JBGNUW010000053.1:0-29233 GCF_041950495.1 Nonomuraea sp. MTCD27
CGTTCACCCTGAAGGTGCATCCGTTCTCTGCGATTTCGTGATCTAGGCAATCCGATCATCGCAGGTCGGAGGCACCTTCCTTGCATCTACCGATCTTCAAAGCGCTTCAGCGGTGAATACCCGAGGTTAAGAGGAGGCCGAATGGACCTCGCTAGGCACCCCCTGACGTACTTCGAGCAGCGCCTCGTCGATGTCGCCGACGACTGGGGCTTCACCCTCACCCACCTCGTGAAGTACTACTGCGAACTAAGTCATCCTGACAGCCACATCACGTGCTACCTCGACCGGCAGCGCACCCCTCGCAACACGATCGCCGTCATGATTCACCCCGAGACCGAGGTAACCCCGCTGCATGCCGTACACGGCCTCACGGTCCAGTCCGACCTACGGCATGGCTCGAACATGCGCCGATTCCCCAAGAGACTGCACACCGGCACGGAGCCGATCACCTACGCTCGCCTGATCCGATGCGCCGACCTGAGCGCCTTCGGCCGCCTGCTGAACGCACTCAAGACAGCCAGCACCCCACGCTCGCGCAACTTTCAACCGGAAGGCGCAAACCCGTGAGAACGCGTCTCTGCCCCTCGGCGATCAGCTCCTGACCATATATCTTGCCGCCGCTCAGTCCCTGGACCACATCACGCGAAAAGCTGCAACGGTCCGCCGCCTTTATTCGATGCGGCGCAGGTCCATGCTGTCGGATCCGTCCCACCGATTGTTCGCGGCTGCCCGGCGGGATCGCTCTGCCAGTTCGCCGGTCAGGCCGGTGCGCTCGATGCACCATTCGACCCACTGCGGCAGCAGATCGAGTACGGCCTCGGCGTACTTTTCGATGTACCCGTCCGCGACGAGGACTACGGCGTGCTCGATCCGATGCGGGGAGCAGGCATAGTAGCCGGGCCCGGACAGGCGCGACCAACTGTCGGCGAGCGTGGCGATGTCTTCCCGTTCGGGGCTGCGGTCATCTCGATCGCGTAGCCAGGCGGCGAAGTCGTCGATGATCGGGTTCAGGTCGTGCTGAGGTTTGGGTTCGGGAGCGACGGTGAACGAGTCGCAGAGCGCGCGGGCGCGCTGGCGCATGCGGAAATGCTCGGCGATGAGCTGCTGCGACTCGATGCCGAGCAGCATGGCATCCAGGAAGTCAGAACGGCACAGCGGATCCAGCAGGTCGCGGGCGGTGGCTTGGTCGCACGGCACCGGCTCGGCGGAGGCGGGTGCCGCGTGGGACCCCACGACGGCTCGCCACTCGGCGAGCGCTTCCCGGGGTGAGGCGAAGACGCCGGCGTGCACGACCCGGTCTCCGGTGCAGCGGTCGATGTCCCAGCAGTACCAGTGCGGGTTCTGCTCACCCCAGGCAAAGGGGGCCAGTAGCGCGCACCGCGAGCCGTACGCGTCGGTCAGCAGCAGTGGCTCCCCGGCCGGAGCGGCCCGGAGAATCTCGCTGGGCCACCCGGGAGCGATGCCGGCTTCGGTCAAGGCCGTCGTGGTGTCCTTGATGGCCTCGCGGACGGCGAGATCGGGGTCGCGGCGCAGCATCTCCCCGCTGGGCGGCGGGGTCATCGCGGCGAGCCCGTGCAGCAGTCGCCACAGGTCGTCCATCTGCCCGCCGGTGCGCGTTGCGATCTGGATCTCGTCGCGGACGAGGTCAGCCAACGAGGCCAGGTACTGGTTCCAGTGGAAACCCATGGTCTCGGTCTGGGTGCGCGTCCACATTTCCTCGCCGACCAGGTCGACCACGGCGTTCTCCAGCCGCAGCGGCGAGTGGGCGGGCAGGTCAGGCATGCCACCGATGATCGATTCCTGGGAGTCCGGCCACCACTGATCCCCAGCAGTCCCCAGCAGCGACTCCAACAGCCCGGAACGAGGGTCGGGTGCGGACTGACGGGCGGCGAGCTGCTCCGCGCGCCGGGCAGGATTGCCACTGACTCCCCGCGTGGGGCTCGCCTTCGCTCTCCGCTTCTTCGCCACGGCACCCGATCCTACGGGTGTCCATGGGCCAGGAAGGGCTTGTTCACGCGGCGCGGGCGGCTAAGGCCGAACGCCGCGCCATACTCTGAACGCTATGCAAGAGGAGTTGCGAGCGTTCACCGAGTGGGTGGGCGAAGGCCGGAAGCTGACCCAGACGGGGAATCTGACGCTGTCGGACGCGCGGACGCTGGTGGCGCTGCTGAAGACCGGCGACGAGATCGACCCAAAGATCGGCGACCGGGTGTTCCGGACGAAGAGCAGCACCGAACTGCCCGGCTTGAACCTGATCGTGGAATGGGCCGTAGCGACCGGGCTGGTCAGGGTGGTCAAGGGACGGCTGCTGCCAGTGAAGAAGGCGGCGCCACTGCTGAACGACCCGAAGCGGTTGTGGGAAGCGTCGTTCACGGCGTTGGGGAAGATGAGCCAGGCGCTCTTCCCCAAGAATTACTGGTACTCGTCCCTGGTCGGCGAGGAGTTCGCGCTCATCTGGCCGGCGCTGCAGCGTAGGTTGTACGGCGGACCGGTGCCCCTCGCGGATCTGCGGGAGCTGGCCTGGCAGATCGCATCGCCCTACTACGAGATGCGCGACCCGCAAGCGCAACGGCGAATGGCCGACCAGGACATCGATCGGCTGCTGACCGTCCTGGCCCGGCTGGGCGTGGTGGAGCTCACGGAAGAGACGGCGACCCTGACCCCGGCCGCGGTGACCACCGTACGGCGCAGCCTGGGCGAAGCCGCACCGGGAGAGCCGATCTACCAGATCCGGGTGACGCTCCAGGAGAGCGCGGACCCGGTGATCTGGCGGCGCCTGCTCGTCTCCCCCGGGATCACGCTCGCCAGGCTGCACCACATCCTGGTCACGGCGATGGGCTGGCAGGACAGTCATCTCCACCTGTTCAGGGTCGGCGGTTTCCTGTACGGCCAACCGTCCCGCGAGTGGGATCTGGACGTTGTGGACGAGGAGAAGACCTCCCTGGCGGAGGTGCTCGCACAGGTCAGGGCAGCCATCGAGTACGAATACGACCTGGGTGACAGTTGGCGGCACGACATCGTGCTGGAGGAGATCCTCACCGCGGAGGAAGGAGTCCGTTACCCGGTGCTGTCGGGCGGGGAGGGCGCCTGCCCGCCAGAGGACGTCGGCGGCATCGGAGGCTACGCATACTTCCGTCTGGTGCTGGCCGATCCCGAGCACGACGAACATGATGAATATGTCCGCTGGGCCGGTCTGGACAGCGCGCAGGAATTCGACCCGGCCAAGTTCGCCGTTGAAGCCGCTCGCCGAGCGCTGGCCTCGGCCGGATGATCAGATGCGCATCTCAGATGCAGCCCGCGGGCCTCCCCGCCACAGCACTCGCCCCGCACGCCAACGGCCCCTGGTTTGCCCGGTTGGGACTTATCGCGGCAACACCGACCGCCGCACCACGGAGCCTCCCCGTCCTTCGGACACTTGACCTGGGGCATCCCTGGTCGGAGGCGAGCCCTAGCTGAAGCGTCTGTCGTCGCACACCGTTAGGGGCGGAGGTGGCGCAGATGGCAAAGACTCCGGTGCAGGTCAGCAGACGATGCGGCTGTGTGGATACGGCAACGGGACGTCAGCGAGGGGTGACGTGTCCGCGTCTACCGATAGATGACGATCACGGCAGCTGGTACTTCGCGGTGCAGGCACGTGGCCTGGACGGGCAGCGGCAGCGCATCCGCCAGGGCGGTTACGCCAACCCCGAGGAAGCGCAGACGGCAGGTCGTGCCTTAGCCACCGCCGACCGCGACGGCGCAGGAGCCGGATGCACCGTCGGTGAATGGCTGGCACGCTGGCTGACCAGCAAGGACGCCCTGCGTCCGTCGACCCGGCAGGGCTACGCCACGCACATCCGCCTCTACCTCATCCCGCAGCTGGGACGGATCCCGCTCCACCAGCTCACCTCGCGCGACGTCAACGGCCTCCTCGCGACGCTGGCGTCCCATCCCTCACCGACCGGCCGCCATCTTTCGCCCGCGACCGTGGTGCGGATCCACGCCACCTTGCGCACCGCGCTGAACGCGGCGGTGCGCGCCCGGCTGATCCCCATCAACCCGGCCCACGGCGCCGAACTCCCCCATCCCCGCCGACCGCATCCGGTCGTCTGGACCGCCGGGCGGACCGCCCGGCGGCAGCAGACCGGAAAGCGTCCGGCGGTAGCGGTCTGGACCGAACGACAGCTCGCGGCGTTCCTGGCCAGCATCGCGCAGGATCGTTTGTATGCCGCGTGGTGGCTGGCCGCGCTGCGCGGTCTGCGCCGGGGCGAGCTGGCCGGGCTGCGCTGGACGGATGCCGACCTGCAGGCCGCCGAGCTGACGGTGCGCAGCAGCGTGTGCACGCCGACGGTCAGGTCGTGGTCGGGCCGCCGAAGAGCGCCGCCGGATGCCGGCTGGTGGCCGTCTCTGGGCAACCGCCGGTCCGGCTGTACGACCTGCGGCACGGCGCCGCCACGCTGGCGCCGGCCGCGCGCACCGATCTGAAGGTGGTGCAGGCGATGCTGGGGCATGCCAGCATCGTGCTGACCGCCGACACCTACGTCTCGGTGCTGCCGGAGGTGGCCCACCAAGCCGCCCGGGAGACCGCCCGGCTGGTGCTGCGAGCAGCGTCCAAGCTCAGACAAGAGCTCAGCGCCTGACTCAGCTTTGCCCCATACTTGCCCCATGCTGCGCCAGTGAGCGGGCGCGGCTGGAGTTTCCGCTGGTGGAGAAGCGCGCCCTGCAGGATTCGAACTGCGACCGTCGGATTAGAAGTTGGTGCCACCATTGCGCACTTTGCGTGTCCGGCAGGGCCGGGTTCTGACGGCGCGTGGCGGGGCGTACGAGCACGCGCCGAGCACGACCGCCGTCCTGTTGGGTCATTGCATCATGCCTCCCTGGAATGGATCCCGCGCCCCAGCCATGCCAACACCATCGATAGGGGTGGATCGCCGTGCTCGGCACGTGCTCTAACCCGTACACCACTCCCGTGGACGCTAACCGGCGGTAAAGCCGACCAGCCCGCGTAGCGGGGCAAGAACAGTCGATGCGCCGCCAGGCGAACCGGCGTCCACCCGGCTCAGAGCGGCCGGTTCTGCTGCTCGATGTACTGGCGCACCTCTACGTTGTCGTCGGACATGCCCAGGGCCCAACACCGGCCGCGCCGCCGCCATTCCTGGCGGGGCGCGTCAGGGAGTCAGGAAGCCGGTGATGGAGCGCCGAAGGTTGTCGCCCGCGCCCGCCTCCACCTTCCTCACCCGGTGGAACGTGCCGGCCACCATCACCACGAGCCGGTTCGGCCGGGGCGCGATGGACGTGGCCGGCACGGGAGCGTTCATCAGGTCCTTGGGGACGTCGAACTCGGCACACGGCACCTCGCCGACCGGGCAGTCGAACAGCTCCAGCTCGCCGCCCCACGTCGCCCGCCACTCGCCCGACAGGTAGAGCGTGTACGCCGCCCCCCGGCCGCTCCCGTCGTCGTGCCAGTCCAGCCCGGACCCCCGGCCGTACCGCCAAAACTTGAACCGGTCGTTGTCCGCCGCCGTCACGCCGAGCGCGTCGAGGCCCCTCCTGACGGCCGACATCACCTCTCCGGCGTGCTCCTCGCCGGCTTTCGCGGAGGCGTACGACGCGTCGGCGTAGAACGCCACTCCGTCGAACATCGGATCGACCGAGCTGAAGGTGGGCCGGTGCTGCACGGCCCGCTCCTCCTCCCGCCAGGCGGCCAGGGCGTCCGGGGACAGGGCGTTGTCGACCACCACGAACCGCCGCCCCTGTACGAGGGTCACGGCCTCGGCGGTCCGTCCGTCATGAGCTGCCACGCTCGCGCCTCCTGATCTCCTTGGACATGGCCTTCCGCCTCGCCTTCTCGGCCGCCCTCGCGACCGGATCCCGGGGAGGTCGACGAGGGCACCCCCTGCCACGCCGAGTCACCGGCGCCGTCCTCAAGAGCGCGGTCCCGCAGCCCCGAACGCGGGACCGCCCAGACGAGCACCGCCGCCGCCGTGGCGACGATGACGGCCGCCAGCCCGGCCAGGTACGCCGTCCGGCCCACCAGGTTCGCGAGCGGCAGCGCGATCACGAAGCCCAGCGGCACCATCGCCGTGGTCATGGTCGTCTCGAACGATCCGACCCGCGACAACATCGGCTTGGGGACCGTGAGCTGCACGAGGGTGTCGAAGACGACCCCGGCGACCCCCGCCGCCAGAGCCGCCAGGAACAGGGCGCCCGCGACCACGACCAGATGCCGGCCGTACGCGAGAGCCAGGAGCTGCACCGGCATCGAGACGACCAGCAGGGCGACGGTGAGCACCCCGCGCCACTCGACGCGCACGTGCCCGCTCACCAGCGCTCCCAACAGCCCGCCCGCGGCCAGGAACGTCACGATGACGCCCCACTGCTCGATGCTCCCGAACCTGTCCTGCACGGTGATCGGTCCGAGCACGCTCACCGAGGCCAGCCCGACCTGCACCGGAACCCAGACGAGGATCGCGCCCAGGACCAACGGCAGGCGGGGCATGACGCGCACCGCGTCGAGGAACCGCACGCGCTCCCCCGCGCCGCCGTCATCGTCCTCGGCGGGCCCGCGCTCCGGCGGCCGGGCCCGGATCAGCCGCCTCAGCCAGGCGAGCGAGACGAGGGAGACGACGAAGGTGGCGGCGTCGAAGAAGAGCGCCAGCGGCACGCCTCCCACCACCACCAGCAGCGACGCGAGCGCGGGCCCGGCCATCCGTCCGGTGTCCCCGGCGACGTCGAGCCAGGAGTTGGCCTTCTGCAGCTGGGCGGGGCGGACCAGCTCGGGGAGCAGCCCGACGGCGCCCGGCGTGAAGAAGGCCGTCGCCGCGCCATAGACGGCCGCGGACACGACGAGGTGCCAGAGCTCCGGGTTCCCGAGGGCGAAGGTGATCGCCGGGAACACCTGGGCGGCCAGGCGGACGGCGTCCGCGCCGAACATGACCGGCAACCGCCCGACCCGGTCCGGCAGGCTGCCTCCGTACGCGATGAAGACGAACCTCGCCAGCCACAGGGCCAGCAGCACCATCGGGATGCCCCGCCCGTCGGGCGCGACGGCCAGGGCGGCGAACGCGAAGGTGACCGAGACGACCCCGTCCCCCAGCTGTGAGACCGCCTGCCCCGCCAGGTAGACCCTGTAGAGCGGCGACGACAGGGGCGAGCCGGGTACGGCGGGAGCGTCGGTCATGCGTCTTCTCCGGCGAAATTGTTCACCGGCGAGCCCCGCCCCACCACCTGCCCCGCCTCCGCGAGCTGGACGGTCTCCACGAGATCGGCCAGATGGGCGGCCGTCAGGTGGCGGCCGGACGGGGAGGGGCACGCCTCCACCAGGTCGCTCGCGACCAAGCGGCCCGCTGCGGCGACGCTCCGTACCAGGGCCGTCAGAGTCGCGGGGTCGAGACCGCCGCCGGCGGGGTAGACGACATCGGGAGCGTACGCCGGGTCCAGCACGTCGATGTCCACTGTGAGGTGCACGGGCGCGCCGGCGCAGAACCGCGCGATCGTGTCCGCCGCCTCCGGCGCGCGGGCCTCGTCGGCCGTCAGATAGGAGACGCGCCCGTTCGTGGCCTGGTCCAGGTTCGTGTCGACGCCGCGCACGCCGATGGTGAGCCATTCGACGTGGGGATGCTCGGAGAGCACCCAGCTGACGAAGTTCCCGCAGTCCGCGGTGACCGCGTTCCCGGCCGGGCGGCGGTCGGCGTGCGCGTCGAAGTGGACGACGCGCAGCGCCGGATGCCTGCCCGCGACCGCGCTGATCACCGGGTAGCCGATCGAGTGGTCCCCGCCGATCACCAGAGGCCGGTGGCCCTGCGCCAGGACGGTGCCGACGAGGGCCCGCAGCCGCTCGTGGGCCGCCGCCCCCGTGTCGGTCTGCGGATGGACCGCGAGGTCACCGTGATCCACGAGGCCGGGCAGTCCCTCGGCCGGCCGGGCCCGCAGCGTCCACGACCAGGTGCCCGGCTGGGCCAGAAGCCGGAACCTGCCCGCGAGGGCCTGGCGGATCACGGGGACGGCGTCCTTGGGCCGGGGGCCGGGAGGGCCTCCCAGGTCCACCGGCGCTCCGATCAGTCCCCATACGGCCGCGGCGGCCCTGGTGCCCGCGGGCAGGGACAGCGGGGTCCCGGCCGTCCGCGCGAGCCCGCCGGTCGCCGCCGCCGAGGCGTCCGGCGGCACGATCAGGCGGATCCTGCGCAGGGCCTTTTCCGCCTCCTCAGTGAGCCGCACCGCTGGCGCGCCGTCACGGCGTTCCCCCAGCTCCCACAGCTCTCGCAGGGGCGGGGTCAGGGTGAGCCGCGTGCCCTCGGCCTCGTTGACGAGGTCGCCGCCCTGGATCCGGAACGCCGGGTTGAGGACCCACGGGGCCCCGGACTGGTCCACGCTCGTCATGGCGAGGCTCACCGGGCCTGCTCGACCAGGAGGAGCCCGGCGCGGACCAGCGAGTCAAGCGCCTGGTCGATCTCCGCGTCGGTCAGGGCGATGGCCGCCGTGTCATCGCGCAGCGTGGTTCGCCCCGCCGACCACTCGTTCATCCAGGGTGCGAGACGGCCGTCGATCCTGAGCCGCACGCCGAGGCTCTCGATCGCCATCAGGCCGTCCCCGGCCTCGACCAGCGGCGGGAACCGGGACGCCCACCTGAGCCGGGTACCGGTGTACGGGACGCTCTCCACCGACCACGGCAGCGACAGGCCCTCGCGCCTTTCGAGCGACTGCGCGGAACGCACCTCCCGCGCCCGGTGCACGTCCGAGGCCAGGGCGGTCATGAGGGAGTCGAGCTCGCCGCCGTCATCGGGCGTCCCCTCGGTCCTGGGCCGGTTGGACCAGGCGTCCAGCGCGGTCCGCGCGAGGTCCTCGGGGGTGGACGCGTGCAGGCCGAAGGTCCAGTGCAGGCTCGGCCCGATGCCGGTGGCCTCGTGGTCCCATCCCCGGGGGATGTGCCACACGTCGCCGGCGTGCATGTCCGCCTCCTCGATCAGCCGCGCGCCGGGCCCGGAGCCCTCCCAGATCCGCCAGCGCTTGCTGCCCTCCGCCTGGAAGATCACCGTGGCGTGGCCGTCCGCGTGGCGGCCGAACGCTGACTGCGTCGTCCAGCAGGCGTAGCAGTTCACCCAGGCCGGGTCGTCGGCGAAGTACTCGAACTCCTCCCGCAGGCGAGCAGGGCCCACGTGGATGCGGTCGGCCCTGTTGGCGACGAGGGTCGCGCCGGAGCGGAGGTACTCGACCATGGCGCCGTAACGCCAGTTGCGGTGCACGATGTCGCCGCCGTCGATCCGCGTGCTGATGTAGGTGCCGGGATAGGCCATGGGTTCGGACGACAAGCGGATCATCAGCGGTTCGATCGTGGTCGTCCTCATGATGTGGTCGATGACGCCCCATCCGAGCGACGCGCGCCACGATCCCTGCGGGACCCGGCCGGCCAGAAGCTCGTTCCCGAACGACTTGCGCCAGACGGACTCCCCGCCGAGCGCGTCGACGATGTTCTCCCACGACAGTGTCATGACTGTGTCCCAACGCTCCGAAGGACGCCCACGCGGACCAGGGCCCGCACAGCGGCTCGCAGCTCTGGCGTGGTGGCCGCGTCGCGCAGCTCGTCGGCGCCGACGAGGGCGCCGGGCTTCAGCAGGCGGGCCAGCTCACCGAGATCGACGGAGAGCTCTCTTCCCAGGGCGAAGACGCTGTGGTCGGCGATCACGACCGGCAGGCGGGTAACTGTATAGGGTGGACCTTGATCGCTGGTTCTGCCGGGGAACCGGGGCGGCGAGCCGTACCCGCACGACCGGCGGAGCATCGCCTGCCGCCGCACGGCCCGCTCGACGCCGTCGTCGCCGAGGGCGTCCTTGAAGGCGTCGATCGCGCCGGCGACCGGATCCCCGCCGGCCTGTTCCGGGTGCTGGGCGTTCCGGCGGCGCATCTGGTGGAACAGCGCGTCCGTGGCGGTCTGCCCGGGATCTTCCGGATACACCGTGAGCCCCAGGAACAGCGACGGGCCGTCATTGCGGAAGAGGTGGTACATCCCCGCGGGGATCAGCAGGAAGTCACCGGGCGCGAGGCGGACGCTGTCCGCCGACGGCAGAAGAGGCTCCGCGTCCAGCGTGTGCGGGCGCCCCTGGCCGAGTGCTGGCAGGCTCATCCCTGGCCAGGTCCACGCTGTCTTCGCCGCCGGGCCGAGGTGGAAGATGAAGGAGGGCTCCGGGTCGGTGTGCACGCCGAACGGGGTGGTGCCGGAACTGGCCACGAAGCAGTACCAGTCCACCCCTCTCGTCAGCGGAACGCCCGCCGATTCGAGCGGGAGGACGAAGCCGGTGTAGAGAAGCTCAGCGAGCTCGGCATCCCAGGAGTCCAGGCCGTTGATCGCCAGGCAGATGTCGTCCTTTCCGGTGCGGGCGGAAAGCCAGGAATGTACCGCGGACCGCCCGGAAAACGCCCCCGATACCAGTTTTTCCGAGGCGTCATAGTCGAGGCAGGTGTCACGGAACGCTCTCATGGCGGGCAGATCCGTGTCGTCGCCGTCCACTCTGGTGGTGGCGGCCCGGAGAGCGCCGAGAACGAGCTCCGCGAGAACGTCCGGTTCGCGGATCAGGCCGGGAATGTGCACGCGTTCGGCGAAATGCGGCCCGTCCCGCTCGCAGAGTTTCCGCCAGGTACCTTCGTCCAGCAAATCTCAAACCTCCGGAATCGTGCGGTGAATGGTCCCGTCAAGCCGCCTGACCAGCCCGGTGGACGCGGGAACCCGTCCTGTGCTCAGAGAAGTCCCGCGCCCACCGGCCTGCGGATCAGTGACCGACGTCCCGCTGCGGCCGCATCCAGAGCTGCCGGTCCTGCAGAGCGGCGACCGACTCCTCCGACACGATGATGTCCGCGATGTCGACGAGAACGGGGCCCCGCCCTTCGTGCCGGTCGAATTCGTTGTGCGACGTCATTTCCATGTGACTTCCCTTCTTGTTGTCGCGGGCCCGCGACGTGCACGGACCCGGTAACAGGAATCAGCGGCTCCGAACCGCGGGAGAACCCGTGCCGCAGCGTCACGGGCATTCCGGCTTTTCTTGTGCCGCTGAGAGGTGTTATTGCTGAGTCTTCACCCGTGGAAGGGCGTTCGCCCAGGTCACCGACCGGGCATTCTCCGGACATTCACCGGGCGAATCCGTGACCCTTGCCGCCCGGCGTCTTCGATTCACGCCGCCACCGGCTGCTGACGGCTCAGGTGTCGCCCTGTGCGGTGCCAAAACTGTCCATGGCATCTGGCCTGGCCTTCTATCCTCGGCACTCGTGTTTCTACGCCTGCTGTATCTGCTGATGGTCCGGTTGTTCTGCTGGTTGGCGCTTCTCGCGCGGGGCGACACCTCCAAGGACGTGGAGATCTTGGTGCTGCGTCATGAGGTCGCCGTCCTGCGTCGTCAGGTTTCCCGGCCGCAACCGGACTGGGCCGACCGGGCGCTGCTGGCCGCACTGGCGCGGCTGCTGCCCACGCAGCTACGTCTCCATCGAATCGTGACGCCGGGCACCTTGCTGGCCTGGCACCGCCGGCTGGCCAGCCAACGCTGGATGTACCCGAACGCGGCCGGGCGTCCGCCGATCCCGGACGAGTTGCGTGAGCTGGTGATCCGGCTGACCAGGGAGAATCCCCGATGGGGGCACCGGCGGATCCAGGGGGAACTGCTCGGCCTCGGCCATCGGATCGGGGAGGGCACCATCCGCCGCATCCTCACCGCGGCCGGCCTCGGCCCAGCGCCACGCCGAACATCACCGACCTGGCGACAGTTCCTCACCTCGCAAGCCTCCGGCATCCTGGCCTGCGACTCCCTGCACGTCGACACCGTCTTCCTCAAACGCCTGTACGTCCTGTTCGTCATGGAGATCGAGACACGCCGCGTGCACCTGCTGGGCGTCACCTCCAACCCAACGGGCGCATGGACCACCCAGCAAGCCCGGAACCTGCTGATGGACCTGGGCGAACGCGCCGACGCCTACAGGTTTCTCATCCGAGACCGTGACGGCAAGTTCCCCCGCTCGTTCGATGAGGTGTTCACCGCCAATGGCGTGCGGATCGTCCAGACGCCCGTCCAGTCACCACGGGCGAACGCGTTCGCCGAACGGTTCGTGGGAACGCTACGCCGTGAGTGCCTCGATCACCTGCTCATCCATGGTGAGCGGCACCTGCGCAAGGTCCTGACCGAGTACGAACACCACTTCAACCATCATCGCCCGCATCAGGGCCGTTCGCTTCGCACGCCGTTGCACGGTCCCAGCAAGGTGATCGACATGACTTCCCGGATCCACCGTCGAAGGACCGTCGCAGGTCTGATCAACGAGTACCACAGAGCAGCCTGATCACCCGGCAAACGCCCAGCTCAGCAGCAGTATCCGCGTTTTGGCACCGCACACGCAGACGCCCTGGCGCTGGTGCTACGTCGACGGGCGAGCGGTGTGAACGGCGTCCTCCCGGCCCGTGGTTATCGACCCCGGTGATAACCGGACGGATCATTGCCTGTTTCCCCACTTCAGGCCAGGGAGGAGACTGGGGCTCCAAGCCGCCTGACCGCGGCCGACGCCCGCCCGGACCTGGTGATGGCCGCTGGTGAGACCGATCAATGGATCTCCCGGGCGATGACCACGACCAGCGCGGTGAAGGGACGTCACGATGAGTCTGAGAAGAAAGATCAAAAACAAGGCACAGGTGGTCAAAGGCTGGGCCAGGCAGCGCCTCGGCCTGGCCACCGGTAACAAGCGCCTGCAGGCCGGGGGCAAGACCAGTCAGGCCATGGGCCATCTGAAGCAGGGCGGCGAGAAGGCGAAGGATGCCCTCAAACGCTGAGCCATGCCTTCGCTGTCCGCCCGGGCGGGCGGACAGCGAAAGCCCCGCGAGCCGAGGCGACCAGATGCTGGCGCACTCCACCACACCCGTGTGCCGCTTCTCGTCTGCGACACCCCCCGCACAGTTGATGCAGTTGGAGGCCCGAACCGGATGCGTATCGCATCGATATTACTGATCGTGTGGCTGATCGCCGGGGCCATCGCGGCAGGCCAGCGCGGCTACTACACAGGAAAGGTCGACAACTGCAACCAGGTGGCCACCATCGGCGTGACGATTTTGGCCGGCCCGCTGAACTACCTCGGCATGAACCCGAAGATCGCCTGCCAGACACCCCAGCCGAGCAAATAGAGCCAGACTCGTCCGCAGGCCCTACAGTGGCGCAAGACGGCCATCTCGGCGCCGGTCGACAGGACGGAGTGGCGAGCATGGAGTTACGCCAGCTGCGCTACTTCGTCACCCTGGCCGAGGAACTGCATTTCGGCCGGGCCGCCGCCCGCGAGCACATCGTGCAGTCCGCGCTGAGCCAGCAGGTGCAGCGGCTGGAGCGCGAGCTGGGCGTGCGGCTGCTGGACCGCAGCACCCACCGCGTCGACCTGACCCCGGCGGGCACCGCCTTCCTCATCGAGGCCCGCCAGATCCTCGACCACGTCGAGCGAGCAGGGCAAGCCGCCCGCAACGCCGCCGCCTCAGCGCCCACGCTGCGGGCCGGCATCATCGACGCCGGCTACGACACCATGCCGCAGATTCTGCGCCAGCTCCAAGCCGATCACCCCGATATCACGATCCACCAGGTCGAAGCCGGCACCCCCGAGCAGTACCGGCAACTGGCCGACGGGCGCCTGGACATCGCCATCGGCCACGTCTCCCAGACCCCGGCCGAAGTGGCCTCCAAGCTGATCAGACTCGACCCGCTCGGCGTGCTCATCCCCGACGACCACCGCTTCGCCGACCTCGACGAGGTACCCGTCGCCGCCCTGGCCGACGAACTCCTGCTGCTCGGCGAGGAATCCCAGACGCCGGAGCTCAACCAATTCGTCATCGAGCTGTGCCGCAGCGTCGGCTTCGCGCCCACCATCTACGAGGGAACGGTCGAGAGCACCCGCGCCGCCGCCGACCTCGTACTCCAGCACCGCTGCGTGCACTGCGTCCCCGCCTCCTTCCGCACCTCCAACCGGCCGGGCACCACCTGGCGGCCCCTGACCGCACCCACCACGCACTACCCCTGGTCACTGCTGTGGCACGACGCCAACGCCTCCCCCCACATCGCCACCGTCGTCAACAGCGCCCGGCAGCTCGCCGGGCGGCTCGGCTGGCTGGAACCCGCCGCCCCGCCCACCGAACCAGCACCCAGCGAAAAAGCCCCGCCGGCCGCCAGCCACAGCGAAGAGCCGATCTGAGGCACCGACGCTGAGCGGCGTACGGCCCCCCGAAGCCGGGGTGATCAGTTCTGGAGATGAATCCTTCCCCGATCGCCTGTTTCCACCCTCCAGGGGTGGGTGTTGGCTTGGGGTGAACAAGTGCGACAGTCGGCCCCGACGATCACGCGGCGGCCGGCCCCCTGCTTCGACCGGTCCGGAAGACCGATCCTGCGCAGACATCGATGCACCGCCACAGGGAGTACGGCCATGGGCATCATCGCTTGGATCATCCTCGGACTGGTCGCCGGGGTGGTGGCCAGAACGCTGGTCCCCGGCAAAGACCAGCAAGGCTTGATCATCACCCTCGTGCTCGGCATCGCCGGCGCACTGCTGGGCGGCTTCGTCGCCACCGAGGTATTTCACGTCTCCGGCATCAAGGGCTTCTTCAACCTGTCCACCTGGGTCTGCGCCATCGCCGGCGCGGCAGCCCTGCTGCTCGCCTACAACCTGCTCACCGGCCGACGCACCGGCCGACGCTGGGCGGGCCGCCGATGACCACGCCGAGCGTGCCGCGCAACCCGTCCCCGAGCTCACGCGCCTGCCACGGCGGGGGTGAGGCGTGATGCCCATCGCCGCAGCCATCGTGGTCATCGTCGTCGGCGCCGTCCTCACCTTCGCTCTGGCCGACGGCTCGGTGGGCGGCCTCGACCTGCGCATCGTGGGGGTCATCCTGATGCTCGGCGGCGCCGCCGGGCTGCTGCTGCCCCTGCTGCTGCGCACCCGATCACGCTGGAGCCAGTCCACCGTCCGCAGCCGTCAAGACGTCATCGACGACCGGCCGCCGCCCACCCTGATAGACCCGCCCGACTTCGACGGCCGACAGAGTCACCGCCGAGCCCCAGACGATCGTCGCCTCTGACAAGGGAAGGCGCCAAGGCAGCAGGGGACGGCCCGGGCCTACCGGCGGCGGGGACGGCGCACAGTCCCGGTGGAAGATCCGGAGCCGATCAGCCGGGGCCATCGGTCCCGGCGTGCCGCAGTCGGCCGTCGGCCGTCGGCACCTGTCCAACCCGCTGCCTGTGCCCGCCCTGGCCGGTGTGTGCCAAAGGCATCGACATCTCCAGGAGGCAGATATGTCCATCGTGACCATCCTCTGGGTGGCCGTCGCTGTGGCGGTGGTCCTGGCGCTGGCCATCGGCTACGTGTTGCTGCGCCAGCGCCGGCAGCGTCTGCGCTGGCGCTTCGGCCCCGAATACGAACGTGTCATGAACGAACAAGACAGCCGCGGCGAGGCCGAGCAAGAACTGCGCGCCCGGGAGAAACGTTTTGCCACCCTCGACATCACGCCGCTCACCCCCGCCTCCCGGCAGACCTACGCCCAGCATTGGGCCACGCTCCAGGAGCGGTTCGTCGACGCGCCGGGGCCGGCCGTCACCGAGGCCGACCAGCTGGTCACGGCCGCCATGGCTGAGCGCGGATATCCCACCGAAGACTTCGAGCAGCAACTCGCCGACCTGTCGGTGGTGCACGGCCGCACCCTGCACCACTACCGCCAAGCCCACGAGATCAGCAGACGTGTCGCCCCGGCCGAGGCCTCCACCGAGGACCTGCGCCAAGCCATGATGCACTACCGCGTGCTGTTCGAAGAACTCCTCGACGACAGCGACGAGCCCCACCCTCACCCGGCCGAAGCCCGCCATGAGCAACCAGCACTCACCGACGACTCCCAGCAAAGGTGACGGTGACATGGACATCCGCAACGACCCCGAACGCCTCGAAGAGCGGCCCGACGAAGTCGCCGACACATCGCCGCTCCGGCCCGTACCCGCCGACACACGCGACAGCGACGACCACAACGACGACCACAGCAACGACGATGTCCAGCCGGGGGCACTGTCTGACCGGCTCGTCTTGGACCAGACGGACCAGACGGACCAGCCGCCCCCCGCATCGGTCCCGGCATCGCCCGCTCCGGCGGCGTCTCTGCTCGGCAGCGTCCCGGCCGATGTCCAGGACCGCTGGCGCGACCTTCAGTCGTGCTTCGTCGATGACCCCAGCGATGCGGTACAACGCGCCGACTCGCTCCTGCAGGAGATGACGGCCTCGGTCCACCAGGCGCTGGAAAGCCGCATCCGTGAGCTGCAGGACCTGTGGAAGAACACCGGCGACCACGACACCGAGCAGCTGAGACTGGCCCTGCGCTCCTACCGCGACATCATGCACCGGCTGCTGCCACTCGCCGACGAGCAGGCGACCCGGTAACCCTGCGGGTGCCGAGTATGCCGCTGCAGCACCATCAATTGGTGCCGTAACACCAGGATTTCGATCTCTTTGTCCCGGTCGGTTCGGGGGAGCAGTCCCAGGAACGAGAGGGTGGTCGTCACCGTGAGGTAGGCCAAGCGCAATAACACGATTGACCATCATGCCGTGCGCGGCGCGCGAGGTGACCAAGCCCGCCTTCACGCCGACTGATCGGTACCTCCTCGCTGGGCTGCTTCACCGCCTGCCCACGGAGAGACTCCGGCACCTTGTGTTGCTGGTCCGGCCGGACACCGTCCTGCGCTGGCACCGCGATCTGCTGCGACGCCGTCACGCCGCGGCCAGCAAGCCTCGCGGGCGCGGACGTCCGCGGACCATCCGGTCCATACAGTTGCTGGTGTTGCGGCTGGCACGGGAGAACGCCTCGTGGGGCTACCGGCGCATCCACGGTGAGCTGGCCGCGCTCGGCATCAAGGTCGCCGCCTCCACCGTGTGGGAGATCCTCAAAGCACACGGCATCGAGCCGGCTCCCGAACGGACCGCCACAACCTGGCCCACCTTCCTACGCAGCCAGACAGATGTTTTGCCGGCGTGCGACTTCTTCGAAGTCCGCACCCTCACCGGCGCCCGCCTGTACGTTCTAGCGGTCATCGAGCACGCCACCCGCCGTATCCGCGTCCTCGGCGTCACCGCCCACCCCACCGGTCAGTGGGTCACCCAACTCGGCCGCAACCTCGCCATGGACCTGCAAGATATGGGTAGCTCGGCCAAGTTCCTCATCCGTGACCGGGACGCCAAGTTCGCCGCGGCCTTCGACGCGGTGCTGGCCGATGCCGGACTACGTATCGTCAAGAGCGGTGTCCGGATACCGCGATGAATGCAATCACGGAGCGGTGGATCCAGACCTGCCGACGCGAACTGCTGGACCGGACGTTGATCTGGAACCAGCACCACCTTCTGCACGCGCTGCGCGAGTTCGAAACCTTCTACAACGAACACCGGCCGCATCGGGCTCTCTGCCAGGCAGCTCCGCTCCGACCGCTTCCCATTCCCAACGCTGACCCAGTCCAGATCACGGTGCTCGACATCCATCGACGTGATCGACTTGGAGGCATCCTGAAGGAGTATCGGCATGCGGCGTGACCTGGCCGGATGATTAATCGGCACCCGCAACTTCGGCAAGCGCCTCACCGGAGCCCATCGCATCCAGTCGCCTCTGCCATAGCGAGCCGTCGCGTTGCCGTGGTCGCAAGGTCACAGCTCGCTGGGGCCGGCCCCACTCACGTTTCTGGTAATCGCCGCGTACTCGAGGCCGGACCTGCTGGAGGAGGGCTGCACGGTCACGAGCCGGCTCGCGGCCTGGACATCAGTGCCCAGACGATCCACAAGTTCGGCTCGACAAGTGGAGTCGAACGAAACCGTCCTGGCCATGCATACCCATTCGAGTATCGAACCCGGCCCGGCAGCCGGACCGCGCTCCCCGAACCGGCCGGTAATCGCGCTGTCCCTGCTCAGCAGCCCTCGCTGCTCAGAGCAGATCTGCCCCAGGCAGATCGTGTCGACGCCGGTCTGGATCGCCTCACAAGATGGACGCATGAGCGAAGAATCGAAACTTCCGCTGTTCAACCCACGAATGAGACGCGAACTCTATGAGCAGCGTGTTCTCGTTCTCGACGGCCCTCTCGACGACGACAATGGGACACTGCTGGCCACCCAGCTGATGGCACTCGCCACGCAGGATGCGTCGTCCGATATCGCCTTGTGGATTCATTCCCCAGGTGGCTCGGTCCCGTCGATGCTTGCGATCCGCGACATCATGCGCCTCATTCCCTGTGACGTATCGACCCTCGTCCTGGGTATCGCTTACAGTGCCGGGCAGTTCTTGCTGTCGTCGGGGGCCCGTGGGAAGCGCCGCGCTCTACCGCACTCACGAGTCCTGATGCACCAAGGCTCGGCGGGAATCGGTGGCACCGCGGTCGACATCGAACTGCAGGCCGGCGACCTTCGGCATACGCGCGACACGGTGCTCGGTCTGATTGCCGAGGACACAGGTCAGCCTGTCGAGCGCATATTCGAGGATTCTCTGCACGATCGTTGGTACACGGCACAGGAAGCACTGGACTACGGCTTCATCGACGCCATCGTGCAGAACTTCGACGAAATTGCGCCACAAAACCGCCCACGGCTCGGATTCGGCGTCACCCAAGGAGTCGGCCAGTGACCACATATACGATCCCGAACGTCATCGCCTCGAACCCTCGTGGCGAGCGGATCATGGATGTCTACTCGCACCTGCTCACCGAGCGGATCGTCTACCTGGGCACCGCAATCGACGCGGGCGTCGCGAATGCTCTCATCGCGCAGCTGATTTTTCTGGAATCAGACAACCCCGAGGCTGAGATCCAGTTCTATATCAACTGCGAAGGCGGAGACCCGAGCGCGATGCTCGCGATCTACGACACCATGCGCCATATCCGCCCGCGGGTTTCGACGACCTGTGTGGGACAGGCCGTCGCAGTGGGTGCCGTACTTCTCGCCGCGGGCGCCGAAGGCAAACGTGCCGCTCTACCCCACGCACGGATCATCCTGCACCAGCCGGCAGCCCAGGGACGCGGAGCGATCCCCGATCTCATCTTGCAGGCCGACGAGGTCGTACGTGTGCGGGCGGACATCGAGCGCATACTGTCACGGCACACCGGCCAGACGGTCGAGACCCTGCGCGCCGACACCGATCACGATCGCGTGTTCACCGCTACCGCGGCCTTGGAGTACGGGCTCCTCGATCAGATCATCGAGGAGCGTTCATAGGCCCGTGGACAACCCCGGCAAGCCGCGCTACGCGGCCAGAGCATACGCCGCCGAGCAGGTGGCACCTCTCGACGCGCCCTGCTGAGCAGGCCGCAAACTCTCGGCAACGGCAAGGGTCAGATCGACCAGGGTCACATCCAGCGCCCCGGCGACCGCGGCGATCATTTCGCTCGACGGCTCCTTGACGCCTCGTTCGATCTCAGAGAGATATTGCGGCGAGACTCCGGCGCGGCTTGCCGTCTCGCTCAACTTCTCGCCCCGCTCATGGCGAAGCCCTCTCAAGCGCTCACCGAGCACCTGCCGCCACAGCGGCTCGCGAGCCGGAGACGGCTCGGGGGCGGTCCGATTGATCGCTGGACGCGACGGCATGGATGAGGCCATACCTCACCATAGGTCGATGGCGCGTTCGAGTTCTGCCGGCTTCGCGCAGAGCAGAACCGTCTCGGCTTACCCTTGCCCAGCCTCAGGCCATTCGCGCGCTCACCGAGCGGTCGTCACGGCGGCGACCACTCGGTGAAGCCGAAGACCAGCCACGTGAGCACCGCTTGCGCAGGTGGTGTTCCTTCATGATGAGGATCCGGTCGAGTAGTTCGCGGCGTACGCTGCCCACCCAACTCTCCATGATCGCGTTCATCCGAGGAGCCTGAGGTGCGGTAAGCACCACACGGATGCTGTCCCGCTCGCAAATACGGTTTCGTACTGTGAGCTGGGGTTTTGCTGCGTGATCAAGGCGGTCGCTGCGACCATCGCGAGGTGCTCTTATCGTTTGTCTACCGGTTGGTGAGGGGCCTGTTCGGCCTGCTGACCGTGCTGGTCCGCTCCGATCTGTCCAAGGATGTTGAGCTGCTGGTGCTCCGTCATGAGAACCAGGTGCTCCGCCGTCAGCTCGGCGGTCAGCCGCGGTGGGGTCGCGTCGACCGGCTCTGGCTTGCAGCGTTGTCGCGACTGATCCACCGCCGCCGGTGGGCGGAGGTGTTCCCGGTCACCCCGGCGACAATCTTGCGCTGGCATCGTGATTTCGTGGCACGTAAATGGACCTTCACCGACAGGCGACGCCCCGGCCGACCCTGCACCCGCCGGCCGGTCAAGGCACTGATCGTTCGAATGGCCCGGGAGAACCCGACCTGGGGCCACCGGAGAATCCAGGGCGAGTTGGCGCGCCTGGGCTACGCGATCGCGGCCTCCACGGTGTGGGAGATCCTCCACGCCGCCGGTATCGATCCCGCGCCCCGCCAGGTCGGGCCGGCCCGACCTGGCGGCAGTTCCTGACCGCGCAAGCCCACGCGATCATCGCGTGCGATTTCCTCGTGGTCGAAACCGTGCTGCTCCAACGGTTGTATGTGCTTGTCTTCATCGAGCACGGCACCCGGAAACTGCACCTGGCCGGAGTGAGCGCGCACCCGGCCGGAGCATGGACGGCGCAGCAGACCCGCAACCTGGCCACAGATCTGGGTGACCGCATTGCCGGGCTGCGGTTCTTGATCCACGACCGAGACCCGCTCTTCACCTCCGCCTTTCGGGAGGTCTTCGAAGCTGAAGGGCTGCGGCCGGTCACCACGCTGCCGCGAACGCCAAGAATGAACGCGATCTGCGAGCGGGTCATCGGTACCCTGCGCCGCGAACTCCTGGACCGGATCCTGATCCTTGATGAACGCCACCTGGCCCGCGTGCTCCAGGAGTATCTGATCCACTACAACGGGCACCGGCCGCACCAGTCCAGACAACAACGGCCCCCGGACATCGCAACGCAACCCTCCCGAGACGTGACCGACCTCAACGACTTGCGATCCATCCGCCGAAAACCCGTCGTCACCGGCGTGATCAACGAATACCATCACGCCGCATAACCGCAGCTCAAGCCACGTAACTCAATATTCGAGCGGCACACGGTCTCGCTGAAGAAGTCGATCAAGGGGCTGACCTTCATCCGTGACTCCGACATCAGAAGCGACTACTTCGCCAAGAACGCCGACAAGTACGGCGGGCTGATCGAGTTCTACCGGTCCCCCGCGCGCAAGCAGTGGACCCCGACGGGCACCAACGTCCCCGACTACCCCAAGCTGGCCCAGCTGTGGTGGCAGAACGTGGCCACCGCGGTCACCGGTGAGACGACCGCCCAGCAGTCCATGGACAACCTGGCCAAACAGCAGGACGACATCCTCGCCCGCCTGGAGCGCCGGGGCTACGGCGGCAACTGCGCGCCGAAGTTGAACCCTGAGCGGGATGCCCAATACTGGTTCGACCAGCCGGGGGCGCCGGCGCCCAAGCTCGCCGACGAACGCGGCAAGCCGGAAACCCTCGACTACGACAAGCTCCTGGCCCAGTGGGGTTGACAGGCGTGCCGCACCGTCCGGGAGATGATGGTCAGGGCTCGGTCGATGTCGTCCGCGGACACGTCGGCGTGGGTCACCGCGCGCACCCTCCCGTGTCCGAGTTCCGCCA
Source organism: Nonomuraea sp. MTCD27 (assembly GCF_041950495.1). Lineage (NCBI taxonomy): Bacteria > Bacillati > Actinomycetota > Actinomycetes > Streptosporangiales > Streptosporangiaceae > Nonomuraea > Nonomuraea sp. MTCD27. The sequence goes on from NZ_JBGNUW010000053.1 coordinate 21,649, forward strand.
TCGCCACCCCGCCCGCCCTGGCCGCCCGCAGGAACGAGGCGTGCCCCTGATCAGCGCCTGAAACCCGGAACATCACGATGTTCGTCGCAGGCCGGCCGACCACCTCCACGCCGGGAATCGCGGCCAGCCCGCGGGCCAGGCGGGCGGCGTTGGCGTGATCGTCGGCCAGCCTGGCGACCATCGTCTCCAGCGCGACGATCCCCGCCGCCGCCACCACGCCCGCCTGCCGCATGCCGCCGCCGAGCAGTTTCCTGGCGAAACGCGCCCTGGCGATGAACTCCGCCGGGCCCGCGAGCATCGAGCCCACCGGTGCCGACAGCCCTTTGGACAGGCAGAACTGCAGCGAATCGCAGTGAGCCGCCACGTCCGCGGCCCCGACCCCGAGCGCCAGGGCGGCGTTGAAGACCCGGGCCCCGTCCAGGTGCACGGGCAGGCCGCGCTCGCGGGCGAGGTGACGCAGCTCCGCCAGGTGGTCCAGCGGCAGCGCCGTCCCGCCGCTGCGGTTGTGGGTGTTCTCCAGGCAGAGCAGGGCGGGCCTGGCGAACTGCGGATCTTCGGGGTCGTCGGGGAACTCGGCGGCCACGTCCGCCAGGGACATGCGGCCGGCGGCGTCGCTGCGCACGGGCGCGTAGGCGACGCCCGCGCACACCGACGCGCCGCCGGCCTCGTAGAGGTAGATGTCGGACTCGGCGTCCACGATGATCTTGGAGCCGCGGGGCGCCCACGACATGATCGCACTCAGGTTGGCCATGGTGCCGCTGGGCATCAGGCAGGCGGCGGGCTTGCCCACCCGTTCTGCGGCCAGTTCCTCCAGCCTTCGCACCGTCGGGTCCTCGCCGTAGACGTCGTCCCCGACCGGCGCCGATGCCATCGCCGCCCGCATCTGCTCGGTCGGGGTGGTGAAGGTGTCGCTACGAAGCTCGATCATGGATCTCCTCGCCGAAATCGATCAGTTCGCACGCCGTGCCGAGCGCTCGCAGCAGTTCCTCGCGCGTGGCCGCGTGGGCGATCACGTGCCCCAGGCGGTCGTAGGAACTGCGTGGTGGTCGCACCTGCTGACCGGGACGCGCGCTCACCAGAACCTCCTTGACGCCGGGCACGCCGGCCGCGGCTTCGACGCCCCGCGCGTGACGCAGCACGCCCGGCCGTGTCACCGCCAGGAACCTGATGCCGGCGTGGCCGGTCCGCCTGGGCGCCAGCCGTACCGGCAGGCCTGCGGCGAGCCTGAGCTGCTGGCCGACGAGATCCTGCCCGTCGACGAGGCGGATCAGCTCGGGGATCATGCCGCCGGCGGGCCGCGCGTTGAGCTCGATCACGCGGACGCCGTCCTCGGTCAGCATCAGTTCGAGATGCGTGGCGCCCCACTGCGCTCCCGTCGCCCGGAGCACCCGACGCGCCACCGCCTCGATCGGCTCCTGCCCCGCGCCCGGGTAGATGTGCTGCGCCTCCACGCGGTACGGCAGGCCGAACAGCTCCCGCTCCACCACCCCGACGCAGCGGACGCCGTCTGCGGTGCCGAACATCTCGACGCTGACCTCCGGCCCGTCGACGTACTCCTCGACGAGCGCGTGCCGGGCGGCCTGCTGTCCACGGACGTTGGTGCGCAGCGCGAGGATGGTCCGCACGTGCGACACCGCGTCCTGCGGACGGGTGCACACCTTGACGTTGTGCGAGCCCGAGTCGTCCACCGGCTTGACGACGCAGGGCAGGCCGACCGCGTCGATCGCCGCTTCGGTCTGGTGCTCGGTGCTCACGACGGCGAAGCGGGGTTGCGGCACTCCCGCCGCCGCCATCACACGTCTGAAGCGTGCCTTGTCGCGGCAGTCGCGGATCGAGCCGGGGGTGTTGCCGGGCAACCCGTGGCGCTCCGCCAGCCAGGCCGCCGCTTCCAGGTAGAACTCGCTCGTGGTGGTGATTCCCGCCAGTGAGCCGCGCGGGTGGGCGGACACGGCGGCGTGCAGGGCCGACCGGCTGTTGGTGTCGCATGCCACCACCTCGGCGCCCGCCTCGGCGAGCCCGGCATACCGGCTGGTGTCATGGGCCAGGAGCACCGGATCCAGGCCCAGCTCCCTCGCCGAGCGCAGTGCCCGCATGCCGGTGCCGGTCGTGTTCGACTCGACGAAGATCAGCCGCATGGCCGGCCTTCCTGGACCGTGTACGACCACCCGGTCACGACCTGACCGGGGCCGACGCGGACCGGTCGCTCCGACTCCGTCATGTCGTACAGGCCGTGGGCCTTCCAGTAGTCGTCGTCGTAGACGCTGTCGCGGTAGCGGTCACCCCTGTCGGGCATGATGCCGACGATCCTGGACCCTCGCGGCGCCGCCTCGGCCAGGTGGCGCAGGACGCGGTACACCGATCCCGAGGTGTTGCCCGCGAAGATCTGCTGTTCCCGCGCCAGCTCTCGCGCGCCGGTGAAGGCCTCCCTGTCGTTGAGCCAGTGGATCTCGTCGATCAGGGAGTGGTCGAGGTTGTCCGGCATGAGGCTGTTGCCGAGCCCGCTCTGCTTGCGCCGGGGGTCGTCCGGCTGGCCGAACAGGACGCTCCCGACGCAGTCGACGGCGACGGCGCGCAGGTCCGGCACGCGCTCGCGAAGGGCTCTCGTGGTGCCGCAGAGGGAGCCGCCGCTGCCGACGGAGCCCACCAGGATGTCGAGGCGGCCGAGATCGTCGAGCAGCTCGCCGGCCAGGGCACGGTAGGCGGCCGGGTTCTGCGGATTGCTGTACTGGCGTGGCCAGAACACGCCCGGCAGCGTGTCGAGCAGGGCCGCCAGCCGTTCCAGCCGGGCGCTCTGCCAGCCGTGGCGTGACATCGACTGGACGATGTGCACCTCACAGCCGAGCATCTGGATCTTGGCGAGGGTGAGCGGGTCGATGCGCGGGTCCGTGACGATGTGCACCTCGTGGCCCAGCATGGTGCCGACCATGGCGATGCCCAGCGCCATGGTGCCGGAGGAGCTCTCCACGATCGGGGCGCCCGCCTGGAGTTCGCCCGAGCGCCTGGCCTCCAGGATCACCTGCTTGGCCACCCTGTCCTTCATGCCGTACAGGTTCTGCAGTTCAAGCTTGGCGAACACCTCGACGCCGCGTTCCCTGCCCAGCCGCATGGCCACCAGCGGCGTGTGTCCCACGGCGTCGATCACATCCCGATAGCGCATCAGTGACCTCCCTGCCCGGTCTCTGCCTGGAACAGGTCGTCGACCGCATGCCGTGCTCCGCGCACCGTCGTACGGCGCTGCCGCCACTGCTCCTCGAGCCGGTCCATCGCCGCCGACTGTTCCTCGATGATCCTGCGCACCGCCTGCGGATGCGGCGAGCCCACGTGCCCGCGGCGGTGTTCCAGGCTGGGACTCAGCGCGTCGCCGAGGACCGCGGCGGCCTGGGACTGCCGAAGCGGGTACCCGCGCCGCGCGGCCATGTCGACCAGCAGGTCGGGATCGGGCTCGCCCGGCGGGCGTCCCGTCTTGACCGCCGAGGCGATGTAGGACCCCGAGATGACCTGAGCGGCCCTGCTCGGCACGTCGGCCACGAGCGTGAGCCGGTTCGCGAGCAGGGTCCCGCCGAGGTAGCGGTCCTCGCAGACGGCCCGCATCCGTGACTCGGAGAAGGTCATCCGCCCGAGCGCGGCGGTCATCAGCGAGAGCACGGACCGGGTGGTACCGAAGATGTCGGCCACGTGAGCCCCGCCCTCCTTCGACACCTCCACGGAGTTGGCGAACGGCGTGGCCCGCTGGCACAGCGCGGCGTCGACGTACCACCCGGTGAGGTGAGCGGCGCGGGCGCGGACGCGTTCCAGCACGGGGAAGTTGCGTTTGTGCGGCATCGCGGAGGAGATGCCCGCCAGCTCGTCGGGGAGGTCGGCGAAGCCGTACGCGTCGCTGGTCCAGGCCATCAGGTCGGTGACGAACCTGCCGAGGACCACGCCGAACGTCGAACACTCGGCCGCGACCTGCAGCACCCACGTGCGTGAGGCGACCGCCACGAGAGGGTGCGACCACGCGCGTGCGAACCCGAGCAGCTCCGCGATGCGCTCGCGGTCCCAGGGCAGGTGGGGGCCTGTCATCGCGCCCGCGCCCAAGGGGCAGGTGTCGATGTCGTCGTAGGTGTCCAGTAGCCGCCGCGAGGAGTGGATCAGGTGCTCCGACAGTGCGGCGAGGTAGTGGCCCGGCGTGGTGATCTGAGCGGGCTGCAGGTGCGTGTAGCCGGGCATGACCAGGTCGAGGTTGCGCAGCGCGAGCGCGTGGGCGGCGCGGACGCACCGCGTCAGGCTCTCCGCGGTGCCGGCCAGTTCCGCCCTGCCGAACAGCAGTTGCGCGCAGGCCTGCAGGTCGTTGCGGCTGCGGTCGAGGTGCCATGCGGGGATGGGCTCGGTCAGCGCGCCGAGGACGTGCTTCTCGATCGCGAAGACGATGTCGGACATGTTGGCCGACCGGTCGGCCGTCAGCTTCTCGGCGGTCACGTCATCGAGTGCGTTCCGCAGGCAGGCCGCCTCACCGGCGGTGACGAGGCCCATCCGCAGGTACTCCAGGACGAGCACCTTCTCGGCCTCGACGTACCAGGGCAGCAGGTGGGCGACCTCGTACCTGAACTGCGGCTCCAGGATCTCCTCGTGCAGCAGCCGGTCGGGGCCCGCTTCGATCCGCCCGCTGAGAGACTCCGCTGATACACCGCTCACCCGCGCACCTCCTCGTGTGTGAAAACAGCGTCGGGCGCGATCTCGGCCAGCAGTTCGGTCAGGAAGGCGCCCCCGGCGGCGGAGTTGGTCATCACGACCAGCCCCTGGTCGCGCTCGGTGAAGACGATCGAGAGCTGCTCGTATCCGGGGAACTCGCCGCCGTGCCCGAACCACCGGTTCTCGCCCTCGCCGTAGACGAACGTGCCGAGCCCGTGCCGTGTGCCGGGCCCCGGCGTCACCAACTGCTCTGCCGACCAGCGGCTGAGGAAGGCGGTGGGCCGCCCGGTCAGCGCGCGCTGGATCTCCAGTTCGGCACGGGCCAGGTCGGTGGCGGTGGTCCAGATGCCCGCCGCGGCGGCCTCAGGGCTGACGCGCAGGTGGTCGTCGCCGGGCGTGCCGTCGGCGTGGTGGCCGATCGCGATCCGGTGCGCCGGGTAGGCCGCGGGCGTGAAGTGGGTGTCGGCCATGCCGAGCGGCCGCAGGACCAGGCGCCGCATCAGGTCGGGGAACGGCTCGCGGGCGAGGTCGGTGAGCGCCTGCTGCAGGACCGTGTAGTGGTGGCCCGAGTACCGGTAGCGGGTGCCCGGCGGGTGCTCCACCCGGATCGGGCCGGTGGCGGACGGCGGGCGCCCGTCGAGGATGTCGCCGAGCGTGGGCACGGGCGAGCCCGGCGGGTATCCCGGGTACTCGGCGTAGGTCAGGCCCGCGGTGTGGCCGAGCAGCTGCCGCACCGTGACCGGCCCGCCTGTCAGCCGCCAGGTCGTCAGATAGGTGTTGACGTCGGCGTCCAGGTCGAGCAGGCCGTCCTGGGCGAGCCGGAGCACGGCGAGCGCGGTGACGTGCTTGCTGGCCGACCCGCCGGGGAAGACGGTGTCCTGCGCGACCGGGCGATCCGGCCCGGCCATGCCATGGCAGCGGGTCTCCTTCAGCTCCCCGTCGTCGAAGAAGGCGATGCTCACCCCGGGCACGTGGTGGTGGGCCATCGGCAGCAGCAGCGCGGGCGACCCGGCACGCAGGTGGCTCACCTGGGGGACGCTCCTGCGCGGCTCGGCGTCGATGAGCGCCCGCAGGTGGTGCAGGAAGCGTTCCGCCAGGTGGCCGACCTCCTCCGGGGGTCCTGTCCACTGCGTGCGCAGCCGGCCGTCGGTGATCTCGGCCTCGACCTCGATCGCGTGGGAGCGCAGACCCGCCGGATCGCGCGGCGTGCCCGGCGCCTCCCCGAGCGGGGCGAACAGGGCGTCGCCCGCCGGGCGTGCGCGCCTGCCCTGGTAGTTGAAACAGACCTGCGCGGGGATCGCCAGGCGCCGCCGTACGTCCTCGTCGGGGTGCAGGTGGCGGGCGATCGAGTGGCCCACTCCCTGGTACGGCACGGCCCGCAGCTGGCCCTTGACCGCCTCCAAGGTCCGCGCCGGGTCGGCGGGGTCGTCCAGGACCAGGTATGCCGGGTGGTAGGCGGTGAACCAGCCGACGGTCCGCGACAGGTCGAGCGTGTCGCTGACCGCTTCGCGGCCGTGGCCCTCGACGTCGATCAGGGCCGAGTCGCCGCCGCAGCGTTCGGCGACCGTCCTGGCGAGCGCGGCGAGCAGCACCTCGTGGACCCTGGCCCGGTGCAGGCGCGGAACGTCGTGGAGCAGGCGGCGGGTCGCGTCCTCGGGGAGTTCGGCCTCGACGATCGCGGCCGAGCCGATCTCGCCTGGGTCGAGCGGTAACGGGACGGCCGGGCGCGGGGCCAGCCAGTAGGGGAGCTCTTCGGCCAGGCGATCGGATGCCGCGTAGGTCCGGAGGGTTTCCGCCCACTGTTTGTAGGAGGACGTCTTGGCGGGCAGCGACACCGGGTCGCCCGCGGCCAACTGGGTGTAGGCGGTGGCCAGGTCCTCCAGGAGGATGTCCCAGGAGACGGTGTCGCAGGCCAGGTGATGGACGATGAGCAACAGGCTCTCGCCGGCGGCGGAGTGTATCGCCTTGAGCAGCGGCCCCTCGGCCAGATCGATACCGGCGTGAGCCTGGTCGGCGATCCGACCCAGGTCCCCTTCGGCAGCGTGGATCAGCGCCACGGCGTCGTGCTCGGCCAGGTGGCAGTGCCAGCCCCGCTCGTCGCGGACGAGGCGGAGCCGCAGCGCGTCGTGGTGGCGGGTCAGCGTGTCCAGTGCCTGCCGGAGCAGGTCGAGGTCCACCTCCGCGGGGCAGTGGACGAGCATGGACTGGTTGTAGTGCGCGTGCCTGAGCCGCTGGCCGGTGAACCAGTGCTGGATGGGCGTCATCGGCACCGGACCGGTGACGGGGCCCTGATCCGCGACGGGCGCCGGCGTGGTCTCCGTGGTAAGGACGGGGGCGAGGTTGGCCACGGTCTGGTGGTGGAGGACGTGGCGCGGGGTGAGATGGAGACCGTGCCGGCGAGCCAGGCCGGCGAGGGTGATGGTGAGGATGGAGTCGCCGCCCAGATCGAAGAAGTTGTCTCCGGTGCCGATCCCTGTCACGCCCAGCACCTGCTCCCACAGGTCGACGAGCAGTGCCTCGGTGGCGGTGGTGGGCGCTGCGTGACGGGCGGCCGGCGGAGCGGGATCCGGGAGGAGCCTGCGGTCGACCTTGCCCGCGCTGGTCAGCGGCATCTCCTCCAACGTGATGACCGTGCTGGGGATCATGTAGTCCGGCAGCGCCTCGCCCAGGAAGGCCCGTAGTTCCTCGGGGCCGGGTTCGCCCGTCGGGGGGACGACGTAGGCGATCAGCTGCCTGTGGCCGGAACCTGTCTGGTGCACGGCCGCGACCGCCTGCGAAACCCGTGGATGCAGCAACAGGCGTGCCTCGATCTCGCCCAGCTCGATGCGGTAGCCGCGCACCTTCACCTGGTGGTCGATCCGGCCGAGGAACTCCAGGTTCCCGTCAGGGCGGAACCGGGCCAGATCGCCGGTGC
>NZ_JBGNUW010000054.1:0-26910 GCF_041950495.1 Nonomuraea sp. MTCD27
GGCCCACCCATGCCCGCGTGATCGCGCGTGATGGGGCGCTGTACGCGGGCATGGGTGGGCCCCGGTACCGCTGTTGGGCGGTGCCGGGGCCGTTCCCTTGCCGGGGGCCGGTTGTTAGGCCGGGGCGTGTGTGTCGTTCATGTTGGCCGGGCGTGTGGCGTCCGTGGTGGTGGCGGTGGTGTTGTCCTGGCCGGGGTCGAAGTCGCCGAGGCTGTCGGTCAGGTAGGCGGCGATGGCGTCGTAGTCCGGGTGGTGTCTGGGACCGCCGGTGGTGCCGTTGGCGTGCGGGTGGTGGCTGCTGAGGTGGATCATGTGCTCGTGGGTGCAAATTTCGAGGAGTGAGTCGTCGTCGCGGTCATGGCGGCTGATGACGGGCTGGGTGTGGTCGTCGTGCCACATGAGGGCCCAGCCGGGGCCGTGGGCGGCCAACGCGCGGACGTCGGCTGGTTCCACGGTGATGTAGCGGGGGGTTTCGGGAAAGCCTGTGTCGTGGGCGTGGCGGTAGCCGGTGGCGGTATGTGGGGGGGAGGCCTCCGGCGGCGGCGATCAGGGCGGCGACAGCGGCGGGCGGCGTTTGACGGGGCACGGTCACCGTGAACGTGGGCACGCTGTGTGTAGCTCGGCCGCCGGGGTGGGGGCCGGTGATGGCGATCGTGATGGGTGCGGTCGAGTCGGCGGCGTACGGCATGGTGATCGATGCGGTCACGCCGGTGGGGGTGATCCGGTAGTCGGTGGTGATGTGGCGGCCGTCGGCGTCGGGGCGGCTGGCCTGGTGGCGATGGATGCCGTGGGGGCGTAGCGCGGTGGTGTAGGGGCCGGTGGCGGCCATCATTTGGGCGGTGTGCGGCCATTGCCGCAGGCGGGTACGGGCCTGGCCGGTGATGTCGGCGATGGTGGTGGTGATGGCGGCGGGGTCGTCCGGTTGGTCATGCCGGGCGTACTGATCGTGGATGGCGGTGAACCCGGCGTGGTCGATGATCTCGAAAACGTCCCCGTGGTCGGCCAGGTCGGTGGTGGCGGCGAACACGTCGTGTCCGTCCCACATGAGCGCCCATCCGGGGCCGTAGGCGGTCAAGCCGCGTAGGTGGGCGGCGTCCACCGTGATGTCGTCGGCGGTCATCGTGGGTGCCATGCGGTTTTCCCTTTCGTTCCCCCGGCGCGTCATCCCGGGTGGTTTTCGGCGGCGATTCACCGCCTAATTCCATGGACGCTCCATCGCGAATGAATGTCAACCCGAAAGCGCATTAATATCTGAGATTCCACAACCGGGAATCGGGCAATCAGGCGTCGTTCGCCGTCGTTCGGTGAAATGTGTGAAGAGTCGGGCCGGCCACGGATGTCAAGCCGATACAGCGACCCCCTTCGAGAAGTTTCCGCAGATCACCGATTGATTATGAGGGTAGCCTCTCCAGCCGTTCCGGTGACGGAAAATGTTCCCGGATCGGCTTGCCAGTCGTTATCTATGCGAGGGATGGTCGTCGCACAAACAAAAACACCGGCCCGGTACGGGGCCGGGAAAAGCGACTGGAAAGGGACATGCGCCATGGCTATCACTATGCCGGAAAACATCGGCACCGAATGCATTCCCACTGACATTGACGCCGCTATTAATAACGCGGACGCCGCCGTCCCGGCCCCTGACGCCGCGCCCCTGACCGCCCCTGACCGCCCCGGCACCGCCGCCCCGGACACCGACCCCACGGCGGGCACCGATCCCCGTGCGGAGGCGGTATGGGCAGCGCTGAACGCCGAGCCGGGCGCGACCGCCACGGCGATCGGGGCGGCGGCCGGGCTCAGCCGGATGGTGGCGGGCAAGATCCTCAACCAACTCGACGCCGACGGGCGCGCCCGCCGCGAGCCGGGGACGAACGACGGTCAGACGCGGGGCCGGTCCGCTGACCGGTGGTACCCGATCACCACCGACACCACCGCAGCGGACACGTCCGCCTCGGACACCCCGGATGCCGAAACGCCGGGCATCGCGCCCGCCGTGCCGGACGCTGATACCCCCGACGCTGACGCCCCGCAGAGTGACACCGTAGAAGCATCGGAGGAGGAGACGCTTCCGGCCGCCAGCGGTACGGCCGCCCCCGCCCCGGTGGCCGGGCCGAGCGACGAAGAGGAGCCGGTCGAGGAGGCGCATGATCAGCCGGAGGAGCTCACCGGCGACGAAGCGCCCAATGAGAGTCCGGACCAGGCCCACGTCTCGCTCCCCGGCGCTGACCCGTCCGAGCCTGTGTCTGAGTCGGTGTCTGGGCCGGTGGTGGATGATCCGGCGTGGGCGCGAGTGCGGGCCGAACTGGCGGAACTGACCGACCTGCTCGGCGGGGTCGCCCTGGCCAAAGACGACGGTAACGACGTGATGGCGTTGGGCTGCCTGGAGATGGCGATGGCGAGGATCGCCTCGGTGCACCGTGACGCGCGCGCGGTGCTGACCGGTATCGACGCCGCCCCGGCCCGCGCCGTGCCGGGTGCCCGGCCGGGCGGTGCCAGCGGCGGCGGGGGGAGCGGGGTGCGGCCGGGGGCGTTGCGAGATCGGGTGTACGCGCACCTGATCGAGTACCCCGGCAAGGACTTCACCCCGTACGAGATCGGCAAGGTGCTGGACGCCTCGTCCGGTGCGGTGGCCAACGCGTTGGACCGGCTGGTCAACCTCGGACGCGCGGAGCTGACCTGTGAGCGGCCCCGCCGGTTCGCCCTCACCCCCACTGAGACCGCCACCGCGGCCCCCACAGATGCCCGCGCCGAGGCAGCAGGTGAGCCTGGCGACACGGCCTCCAACGGCTACGACGACTGAATGAGGGCGTGCAGGCGGGCCACCCCGCCACCGGCCCGCCCGCCCGGACCCCCGTAGGCCGGTAGGTCGCCCTACGGATGCCCGCAGCAGCCCACCCGCCCCGCACGGCCCGCCCGCGCCGACGCCGACCGCACGGCTCGACGGGAGCCACCCACGATCACCGACTGATCAGCGGCTCGGCCCCCGCACGAAGGGACGAGACCGCGCTACCCCCCGATCCGTCATCGCGTCTGTTTCGCATGCCCACACATCAGAAAGGCCCTGTCATGGCTCACGAAATCGAGATCTTCGCCAACGGTTCGGCCGGGTTCGCCGCCGCCCGTAAGCCCGGCTGGCACGGGCTCGGCTACACCGCGCCCGGCCCGATGACCGCCGAGGACCTGCTGGCCAACGCCCAGCTCGCCGGGTGGAACGTGCGCAAGGTGCCGGTCGGCCAGGTGACCGACCCCGTCACCGGCCAGCTGGTCGTCACGGACGAGGACTTCCTGGTGGTGCGCACCAACCCAGTCTCCGGAGCGCCGGAACGGCTCGGCCGCGTCGGCAGAGAATACGAGGTGCTGCAGAACGAGGATGTGACCGCGTTCCTGCAGACCCTGGTGGATGAATCGGGGGCGGTGTTCGACACCGGCGGGTCGCTGAACAACGGGCGGCGCATCTTCGTCACCATGCGGCTGCCCGAACCGCTCATGGTCGGCGGGTTCGATCAGATCGACCTGTACCTGGCGGCGTTCTCCCGGCATGACGGGTGGGGGTCGTTCGTGACCGTGGCGACTCCGGTCCGGGTGGTGTGCGCCAACACCGAACGCGCCGCGCTGGCCCATCACGCCTCGAAGTTCACCGTCCGGCACACCGGCCGGATGGCCGGGCGCATCGCCGAGGCCCGCGACGCGCTGAAGCTCACCTGGAAGCACGGGGAAGCGTTCGCCGCCGAGGCCGAAAAGCTGCTCGCCACCCCAATGAACTTCGCCGAATTCCGCCAGTTTACCAACGTCCTGTACCCGATCCCGCCGGGCGCGAAGGACCTGGCGCGCAAGAACCGCGAGCTGACCCTGCGCCAGCTGGAGCATCTGTTCGCCCACGCGCCCACGCAAGAGCCGATCCGCAACACCCGCTGGGCCGCCTACAACGCGGTGACCGAACGGCTGGACCACCGCAGCCCCGTGTTCGGCAGCCGCGACGTGGCCGCCGTGCGGGCGGAGCGAGCCCTGCTCGACGACCACGACCACGCCAAGATCAAGACCCGCGCGTTCCGGCTGCTGTCCACCGCCTGACCTGTGGCCCCCGGTGTCCGGTACGGGCCCCCAGCCCGGGGCCCGTACCGGACACCCACCCTGACGCGCCGCATAGATCGTCCGGCGTTACCTCGGCTGTGCCCGGTCCCGGGTTGCCGGGCGGGCCACGCCAGGCCTCACGCCGCCGTACGTCATCACCCGCTTACCGAAGGAGACCGTCATGGGACGACTCGAAGACCTGGCCATTCACCACGCCACCGCCGCCCGCTGGGAACTCAGCGAGGCGCTCAACCGCATCGCCACCCTGGACGACGAGGGCACGCTGCACGACAAGGACCTGGGCCGCATCGCCTACGCCTACCAGCGCATGTCGTGGTGGCAGCAGGTCACCGACCTCACCCACGGCCGCGAAGAACCGATCGACGGCGCGACCGCACTGCTCACCGTGCGGCAAAGGGCCCAGGACCTGCTGATCAACGCCCGTCCGGTGAACAACGGCGGCTTGTTCGCCCTGGCAATGGCCGAGGCCCGCAGGGGCGGCGCGCGCGCCTTTCTCGACGCGACCGAGAAACTCGCCGACGCGCTCGCTCTCCTCTCCGATCACGACACCCGCCCGGCCAAAGGGATCACGCCCGCGACCGCACAGGCCCCGGCCGAGGGCCGCCGCCCGTGACGCCGCGCCCGGCGGGCGCGGCGTCAAGCCGCCAGCCGGGCGGCCACCCCATGACCCCACCCCTCACCAGTCCCCCGTCACTCAGCTAAAGGACGACACACGATGGATGACTCCTGCCAGCCCGGCACCCTGCCGCCGTCCCGTCCGCCGGACAGCATCACTCCCGCGCGGGACACCACCACTGGCCATGACGCGAAGGCATGGCCATCATGCGATCAGCTGACCACCGAGAAGGTCACCGCCACCCGCCACGCCTGCTACACCGCAGCAGCGAAAGCGATCTTCGCCTTGCAGAACGGCCAACGGCTGACCGGCGAGCAGCTGTTCGTCACCGTCCACGCCCAGGCGGCACGCGCCTGGTGGGACCTGGTGGAAGAGGAGATCACCAGTAAGCAGCTGACCTCCGATCACGCGCTGCGGCGGGTGCGCTCCTGGGCTCGCCACTACCTCACCGCCGAACCTCCGGCCGCCCGGCCGGGCACGTTGTTCGATCACGCCCTCGCCCACGCCGCCCGCATGGCCACCCGTGACTTCCTCGGCGACAGCGGCCACCTGCTCGCCCAGCACCTCATCCACCAGGCAGCCCATCCGGCGGGCACCTCGGCCACGGCCACGCCCGCAGAACACGATCACCCTCGACCGGTCGGCCCCACCCCGCCCGCACCGACGGCGGTGGCGCCGTGACCGAGCAGCCGACCGCGCGAGCGCATCCCGGCGCTGGCGATAACCCTGCAGGAAAGGACAGCACCGTTATGAACGACTCTCAGCAGCCCTCCGCCATCGGCGCACCGCCCCCAGCGGCCCCGGCTTCGCTGGAGGCGATCATCGAGCAGGCTTGTAGCGTCCGCCAGCATCACACCGATGACCTGTTCCGGCGTCTTGGCCGGGGCGAGCGGCTGACCGCCGAGCAGATCTACGACACCCTGCACGCGCACACCGTGTGCACCTGGTGGCTGCTGGTAGCCCGGCACATCGAGTACGCCGATGGCGGCGGTTTGCGCCCGGCTCAGGCCATCGCCAGGTTCATCTCCTGGATCGCCCCCTACGCCACCGACCCCACCCCACCCGAACCCGCGATGGACGCACCGGCACCCGGGGCGGACAGCGAGCTCACTGCCGCCCTCGACCACCTCGAGCGCAGCCTGGCACTCATCCGGCAGAACGCCGCCCGCGCCTTCCTCGCCCAAGCCGAGACACTCGCGCCGGCCTGCTCCCGCCAAAAGACCTCCGAGGCTTCTCCCGGGCAGGAGGCCACGGCATGACCCACCCCCACCCCGGGCCCCACCACACCGGCACCGGCACCGGCGACCCCACGGCCGCCGCTTTGGAGCCTCGTGCCACGAACGGGCCGGAGCCGGAGCGGACGGACACCTCGCGTCTGGAAATCTTCCAGATGCTTGGCTGGAGCTGGGACATCACCGCCGCCAAGAAACTCACCCAGGGCCGGGCCGCGGAGGGGGTGATCGTGACCGAATGGTGGGCGGCCATGCTCAATCTGATCGCCATCGATGCCGAGCACGCGGCCCAGGTGGACCTGTCGGAGCCGCTGATCGTGGCCACGGTCCCGACCGGCGGCATTCTGATCATCGACGGTTGGCACCGCCTCTGCAAGGCCGTGACCATCGGCCTTCCTGAGCTGCCCGCCGTGGTGCTTACCGCCGAGGAGGAACGCGCCTGCCGGATCTGCGGCGGGGAAGAGCTGGTAGCGGAGGAGGACATGGCCGGTAGCGCCTGAGCCGGTGGCGTAGGTGGCATGCCCCGCCCAGCACAAGTGAAGTGTGCTGGCCGGGGCATACCTCCTGCACCACCGGATCAGGCCCGCCTGTCCGGCCCCTTGCCCATGACCGGAGGGTGTTTGCCCGCCATGATGAGCGCGACCTTCTTCCTCACCTTTTCGGGTGTGGGGTTGCGCATCAGGTACGGATTGGGCCCCAGGCCGAGCGGGCTCACGTAGGGAGCAGGCTTGTCCGGCTTGGGCTCCGGCTCGATTCTTCTGAAAAGGGGGCCGCCGCCGTCGGGCGTGTCGGTGGGGCGCGGGTAGAGGGTGTGTCCGATGAGCCGGAGCACGGACTCGATGGGCAGCAGGTAGTCGATGAGGCTGGTCTCGTCGTCGTCGGACAGGGTGGGGTCGCGGGGCCGGTTGCGGTTGTGCAGGTCGACTTGCCCGGCCTTGGCGAGGTGGTCGTAGAGGCGTCCTTCCAGCCACCCGGCCTCGCTGCTGTTGAGCGTCTCATCCTCGTTGGACTCGTAGCGGATGAGCAGGGCCCGGTACCAGTGGTCGCGGTCCTTGAGCTGCTGCAGCACGCGGTGGCGGAGCCCGGGTGTGGTGGCCTTGCCGACGTAGGCTCCCCACCGGCCTTCGTGGTCGGGCCGGTCGAGCAGGAGGTAGACGCCGGGCACGTTCCAGCCCTTTTCGAGGCGGTTGGCGTGGTCGCGGTCGAGCAGAAGCATGCCGGCGACCTTGTGCTTGGCGCGGATCTTAATCGGATTGTTGAGGTCGTAGGAGAGGCTGACGATGAGCTGGGACGGGGCAAACCGCATCGCACACACGCGGCGTCTCCTTCCCTGGTACCGCCGGATTCTATGCGAACAGTATCGGAGAAGTTGCCGTGGGTGACTGCGAATTTCGCTGAAGAAACGTGCAGCTCATCCGCAGAATCGGCTTCCGCAGGGTGTCGGTCGACACTACGCCGGATGGGTTACGGCCCAATCGTGGCGTCATGTGAGATCGCTGCGGTCATGGCCGGGGCGGCCTGTTGACGGCTCGTAGGGTGCACGGCACCCGCGCCTTCGGCTTGCGAACCGAAGGCGCGGATAGGGTCATCCAAGAACCCTTGAGGAGGATCGGTGACATCCCCGAACCCGCAGAGGTGGCCATTCGAGCGGCGCAGGCACTGGGACGTGTTCCTTGATGGCGGTCTGGTCAAGGATTTGGGCACGCTCACTCGGATCGCCTATGGGACAACCGGTAGCCAGGAAAGGGAGTGCACAGCCCGGCACGTCCTCAACGACACCCGCGTATTCCGCGACATTCCAGAAGAACTGATCGCCGAGTGCAAGAGAGAGTTGGGACTACCGGAGGAGATATGATCTCTCGTCCCGAAGAGACCGACTGGCCCTACTACCCGGCGGCCTTCACGAATCTGAGCAGGGGACGGGTGAAACCGATCAGGTCCCCGCGGTGATAGGTGTCGATTCTGACGACGCTGCGGCGGTTGGGGGCGTGGATCATCTGCCCGCCTCCGAGGACAAGGCCAACGTGTCCGGGGCTGTCGGCTTGCATGTTGAAGAAGGCGAGGTCGCCGGGCTGTTCTTGTCCCGATGGTATGGGTGGTCCGTGGCGCCATTGGTCGGCGGCGACGCGGGGGATGGTGATGCCGGCTGCTTGGTAGGCGCGCATGGTCAGGCCGGAGCAGTCGAAGGCGGCCGGTCCTTCGGCTCCCCAGAGGTACGGCTTGCCGAGTTGGGCGTGAGCGTAGGCGATGACGGCGGCGACTTGTCCGCCAGGGATGAGCGAGACGCAGCTCCCGGTGAGGGCGTCCACGAGGCGTTGGGCGAGAGGCTCCCATGGAGCGTAGGCGTCGGGGCGGGCGGAACGTTGGACGGCCTGGGCGGCTCGGGTGAGCGGGAGCTGCTCCCAACGCCGCACCTTCACCAGGCGGTCGTAGAAGGTGGCGGTGGCGTAGCGGGGGTTGAGGATCCGCTCGGGTGTTCCCCAGCCTTGCGAGGGGCGCTGCTGAAACAGCCCCAGCGAGTCGAGGTGCCCGTAGCGCAGATTACGAAGCTGCGATTCTTGCAGGGCGGTGGCGACCGCGATCACTGCTGCCCGTGCGGGCAGGCTCCGCTCCATCGCGAGCTGGACGATAAGGGCGGCATGGGTCTGCTGCTCGCTGTCCATGGCCACGGCGGTGGAAGCGATCCCAGTGAATGCCGGGGCCGCAACCGGCGTGCCCTCCGTGCTGCTCGCTGTGCCGGATGGGAGCGCGCAGGCGACGCTGCCGGGTGTCCCGGAGGCGGTCAGGATGCTGGAAGCAGCTGCGACGAACACCGAGACAAGGAGCAGCAGGAGAGCGGCGCCGGCCGCGACGGCCTTCACCTGATTTGAGCTTCCAGGGGGGACCGGCTGTCGAGAAAGTCGTCGTAGGAGTCGCGGTCGCTGCTGGTGGCGGGTTGCTCCGGGCTTCGACCGATGGCGAGGTGGGGCCAGGCGTTGCCGAGTTCGCTGAGCCTCATCCGAGACTGGCCTGCTCTGCTGGGGAGGGGGAGCCAGCAGGGGCCGGCGGGGCCATCGTTGAGGTCTGTCTGGACGGCGGTGGCGATGGGCATCTCGGTGACCTTGATGACCGCGCGGAGATTGGTCTCGCGGGTCCGGCTGGGCAGCCAGAACAGCACCGGGGTGGTGATCTGCGTAGCCTCGGCGAGATCGGCGTAGGCGGCGAGTTTGTCGGCGACCTTGGCCAGGGTCATGCTGCCGGTGTCGTGTTCGAGGAAGAAGTCGATCTGGCGGCCCTGCTCGTACCAGCAGCCGAAGGCGTCGGGGCGGGCCAGGCCGCTCCAGATCTTCGCGCACTGCTTCTCCGACAGCCACGCCCTCAGGTGAGCTTCCGGAGTGTGGCGGGCCAGGTGGAGCAGGGCGACGAAGAAATCGTTGAGGCCGATCTGGTGGCCGCTCTTGTCCGAGATAGAGATCGACATGGCCAGGTCGGGGTGGTAGCCGAGCTCTTTGACGGTGGTGTGGCCGCGCAGGGCGAGGAGTTCGGCTCCGGTGCGGCCGAGCACCCAATGGTGCGGGGCGGAGCCGCCGTAGGGGGTCCAGGGCCGGTAGCGGGTGATGGTGTGCAGCTTGTGCAGGATGCCCAGGCGGCGGCGCGTGGGCTGCGGCTTGGTGAAGAACATCCGTTGGAGCTGGTGCGTGGTCAGCACTCGGTGATGGAGAAGGTGCTCCAGGATCTGGTAGTCGCGTGGAGTGAGCCGGGCGGTGACGTTGGCCATGGCGGTGGCGTCGAAACGTGGCAGGCCGAGCGGGATACGAGCGGCGGGCATGACGGGAACTCCTTGCAGGTGATCGGTGCTGGCTGGGTGCGTAGCGGTGGGTCAGGCGGGCTCTTCGTGGTGGCCGGGAGGTCCACTGCGCAGGTCATTGCGCAGGTCGGGTGCGCGGTCTGGCTGGCGGCGTGGTCTGCGGGCGGGCCGCTGGGCAGCGTCGACAGGCTGGGTGAACTGCTCGCGGGATGCCTGCCGGATCTCCTCTGCTCGACCCTCGACTAGCGCGGGGAGGGGGCGGGTGCGCAGGGTGAAGGCGGTGGTTTGCTGGCCGTCGATGACGAGGCGCGCGGCGGCTTGGTAGGCGCCGAGGTGGGTGAGGTCGTGAGGGCTGATCAGTGGAGCGGTGTGGTGTTTGAGGTCGTTCGCGTCTTTGGGTGAGGCGTTGAAGTAGATCTTGTTGCGGGCGTCGGCGGACAGGGCTTCGCGTAGGTCGTTCGGGAGTTGGTCGAGGTGCTGGTGAGCGAGGACCAGGGAGAGGCGGTAGCCGCGCGCCTCGGCCAGGACGTCGTTGATGTGGCCAGGCAAGTTCAGGAAGTTGTGGCACTCATCGATCACGAGTGAGGCGTCCGGCCGGTCGGCTTCGGACATGTGTGAACGGCGGGTCGTGGCTTGCCAGGTGTGGGCGAGCAGGATGGAGCCGAACAGCCGGGCGGCGTCGTCGCCGAGGACGCCTTTCGGGAGCCGGGCCAGGACCAGGCCGCCTTGGTCGAGGAGCCGGCCGATGGGCACGGTGGTGTCCGGGCTGGCCAGCGCCTGCCGGACGAACGGGCGGAGCAGGACGGCGCGCAGCTTGTTCATCACCGGGCCGATGACGGTGGCTTGTCCGGCGGGGGTGAGGGCTTCGTAGGAGTCCCAGAAGCCGCCCAGCAGGTTGTCCTCCAGTCGCGGGACGATCTGGGTGCGGAACGCTTGGTCGGTGAGCAGCCGGGGCACGTCGGCGAGGGTGGCTTTGCAGCCGAGGACGCTGGTCAGGGTGAGGCAGGTGGAGCGCAGCAGATCGTCGACGCGCGGTCCCCAGGCTGTGGAGAAGCAGCGGTGGAAGATGGTGACGACGGAGTCGACGGCGAAGGCGGGGTCGTGCCCGGCGAGGATGTTGATCGACGGCGGCAGTGCGGGGTCTTGCGGGTCGAAGACGACGGTTCTGCCGATCGCCCGCTTGGGCAGGCGGTTGAGGATGTCGATGATCAGGTCACCTTTCGGGTCGATGACCAGGGCGCCTCGCCCTGCGGCTGCGTCGGTGAGGACGAGGTTGGCGAGCAGGGTGGATTTGCCGACGCCGGTGCCGCCGAGGACGTGGGTGTGGTGGCGTCCGTCGGCCACGGGTAGCGCGACGGGCCGTGGTGGGCCGCTGTCGGCGTCGCCGAGGATGCGGGTGGTTCCGGCCGCTGTGGTGTGGGGCACGGCCGGGGAGGGGGCGATGGGGCGGGCTCCGGCGCGGGTGATGCCGGGGGCGTCGATGTCCCAGGGCAGGTGGGCGAGCGCGGCCAGCTCGGCCACCGACAGCAGATAACCGGAATCGAGGCGGCGCGAGCCGATCACGCGTCGGGCACGCCAGAGGCGGGCTCGGCGCAGGTACTGGTGACCGCCGGTGTAGAGGGCGAAGACGCCGGCGAGGGTGTGCGCGTGGCCCCGTAGCCAGCCACGGACCAGCTCAGTGGGCTCCCGGCGGACCGGCGTCCTGGAGATGGGCTCGCGGCTGGTGGCGACGGCGTAGCGAACGGCCACGGTGTAGCGGGGCTGGCCTGCCTTGGAGAGGATGGCGCGGACTTGTTCGGCGCGTTCGGGGAAGTCACGGGCCAGGTCGCTGGGCCGGTGGTGGTCGCGGGCGTCGGGCAGGGGGAGGACCTCGTCGCAGACGCGGCCAAAGAGGCGGCGGCTTCCTCCTCCGCGGAGAGCGGCGGCTGCTCGGTAGGCGTGCCGCAGGCGCCTACCGGTGGTCGGGCGGGCCAGCACCTGGACGACGGCGTGCTCGCCCTCGCGGAGTCCGCCCATGGCCTCCAGCAGTGATCGCACGGGGTCGTGATCGTGGTCGGTCTTGAGCGGGAGATGCTCGGGCGCGGCCAGCACCAGCCGGCCGCCCGCGATCTCGGCCTCCACCGGCAGGGGCGAGGTGGCGGGGCTCGTTGTAGTGGTGGCTCCGGGCCAGGCGGCGTGGATGGCCTTCTCCACGATGCCTGGCGGGATGGTGCCGGGCACCCACAGGCGGATCCGGACGCCCGCGTCGCTGCCGCAGTACTCCCACACCAGGTGGGGTTGGCCTGCAAAGGTGCGCTTCCATGCGGGTCGGAGCAGGCCGACGAGCTGCCGCCACAGCACGAGCGCTCCTTCCGGGTCGCTGCGTGGTGGGCTGGAGATTTCGATCAGGCGGGCTTCGGGGGTCATGTCGGCGTGGTGGAGCCAGCCGAGCAGGTAGCGAACGGCGGCAGCCACCGCCCATATAGCGGTGAGGGCCAGGGCGATGCGGGGCCCATAGGCGAGGGCGAGGTCGGGCAGGCGGGTGGGCAGCTCGGTCAGGAAGTCGAGGGCAGTCTGGACGTCGTGGTCGTCGATGTCGCAGAGCAGGCAGGGCCCGCTGTGATCAGGTGACGGGGTCATGGTCATAGCGGGTCGCTCTCCTCGTCCTGGTGGACTTCGCTGATCTGGATGGCGCCAGGTGGAGCCGGTGGATGGGGTCGCGGATCGTGTTGCTCGAGCTCGGCGAGTTGGGCTGGGTCCGTGGTGACCAGGGCCGTCTCTGCTGGAGAGGCGACGATGCTGAAGGCGACGCGGCTGGCGGGTCCGGCGACCAGGAGGGCTTCGCCGCGTTCGGCGGTGAGCAGGAACTGGCGTTCGCCGTCGGTCAGGTCGAAGGCGTCGCCGACCGCGCCGATGGCCTGTGGTGCTTGGCGGAGCAGGATCTGGCTGGCGGCGTTGGCCACGATCGCCTGGCCGAGCTCGGTGCCGAGCAGGTCGGCGGCGTCCTGGGTGACGACGGCGAGCCCGGCCCAGTGCTTCCTAGCGGCCTTGGCCATCCGGAACAGGAAGCGGGCGCCTTCGGGTTCCTTCATCAGCAGCCAGGCCTCGTCCACGACGATCAGGCGCTTCTTGCGGTCGCGCGGGTTGGCCACGCGCCGCCAGATCGCATCCAACGCCAGCAGGGTGCCGACGGCCTTCATCTCCTCGGGCAGGTCGCGGAGGGAGAAGACGGTCAGGTGCCCGGCTGGGTGGGTGGTGGTGGGGCCGTCGAACAGTTCGCGGTAGGAGCCGGTGACGTAGGGGGCCAGCTGCGCGGCCAGCTCTGCACCCGCCTGGCCTCCAGATCCTTTTCTGGTAAGTGCGGTGACCAGATCGGCGAGGAGCGGCGCGGGCTGGGTCCAGGTGGCGGGATCGCGGGTGATCCCGGCGGCCTGGTAGGTGGCGATGATCGCGGAATCCAGGCCCGCGCGTGTCTGCGGAGTGAGCTGGGTGCCGCCGAGCATGGTGGCGATCAGGGTCTGCAGGAACATCGCCCGCCGGGACAGCACGTCGTCCTGCGGGCCGTGGCTGGCGGGCAGGTCGAAGGGGTTCCACCGCACCCCGGCGGCGCCGAGGTGCAGGCAGGTGCCGCCGACGGCGTGGGCCAGACGGGCGTACTCGTCTTCGGGATCGATGACGGCGACCTCGACGCCCTGATACAGCAGGCGCAGGGCCTCCAGCTTGGTGAGGAAGCTCTTGCCCGCGCCGGAACGCGCGAGAACGACGGAGTTGTGGTTGTCCTGGGCGTAGCGGTCCCACACCACGACGCCGGAGCTGGTGGCACTCAGCCCGTACAGCACTCCGCTCTCACCGGCGGTCGCCGGGAGGTCGGGGGAGATGAACGGGACGGCCGCCGCCAGCGCGGTGGTGTCGAACGTCCGCGTCGCACCGAGGGAGTCGACGCCGAGCGGCAGGCTGGTGGTCCAACCTTGCAGGGCGCGAAATGTCGCCGGTTGCGCATCCAGCAGCAGGGACGATGCCAGCGCCCGAACCCGCTCCACCTCGGCGGCCAGCTCGGGCTCCGTAGCAGCGGTGATGGTCAGGTAGAGGCCGACCTTGAACAGCCGGCCGTGGCCTCGGGCGAGCTGGTCGGCCAGGTCGGTGGCGTCGTCGGCGGCGGCTTCGGCGGCGAAGTCGGCGAGCCTGCCATGCTGGGCGTCGGAGCGGCTGGCCGATTCCAGGCGGGCGAGCTGGCGGCGCAGCCGCATGGCCGCGACCTGCTGCGGGATCGGTTCGATGTGCAGAGAGACGTCGAGGTGGCCGGGGTAGGTGAGCAGCGGCTCCAGCCATCCCGCGCCGACCTCGCGCGGGTAGCCGGTCACCACGAACGACGCGCACACGGCATCGGGCAGGGTCAGGGTCCGGGCGCCGACGTGCGCCGACCCCGGATGTAGGAGAGGACTGGGCTGGTGCTCGCGGGTGCGTTGGCCTAGCTTCACGGCGTGCTCCTGGTAGCGGTGATCAGTTCGTCCGGCAAGGCCTGGCCGAGCGGGTGCCGGCCGCCGGGGTCGAGACACTCGGCCAGCGCCTGGCTAGCCGCGTCGGCGTCCAGAACGCGGGCGGCGACACCCAAAGCGACCAGGCTCCGCTCGGCCTCGGCGGCCCGCCGCAACACGACGGCAGCGCAGGCGTCACGGCGTACGGGGCGTCGTCCGCTGCTGGCGGCGGGGTGGTCGCGGAGCACGACGAGCACCTGCCGGGCCAGCAGCTCGCGCGAGCTGTTCAACTCGGCCAGATAGCCGGCGTGCTCGCGGGCGGCGCCAGCCAGCGCGGCGTGTGGCAGCACCTCCGCTTGCCGCTCGACCGTCTCGGCCAAGTCGGACAGGTCGGCGTGGCGGGCGCGGGCGAGGATCTGCACGGGTGCCTCCAGCGAGTTCAGCCACCGGCCGAACGCCCCAACCAAGGCTGCTTGCTCGCTGGTGGTACGCAGGTGGAAGGACAGGGTGCTGGTCTCGACCAGGACGGCCACGCCGCCGTCGGTGAGTTCGAGGGCGCCGTCGGTGCGGATCGCCCGGACCGGCAGGCGCAGCGGGGAGGGCAGCTTGCCGCGCACCCGGCACCACCGGGGCGGCTCGATGACCCCTTCGGACGCGGACACCAGGTTCTTGCGGGCGCGCCCGTGGAGCAGGGCGGCCAAGGCGAAGCGGTCCAGGCTGAGTCCGTCGCGTCGCCCGAGGGCGATGGTGAGGCCGAGCGCCAGCAGCGGCAGCACGATGGCGGCGAGGATGATGACGGGCAGGAGGCGATGGAACAGGTAGTAGATGGCGGCGGCGATGCCGCCGGTGAGAGTGACGATGAGGATCTGGCGGAAGGTCAGCCCGTAGGCGATCTTGTCCGGGGTGTTGATGTCGGCAGGGATGCGCGATACAAGCGGCTCCGGCTCGTTCATCGTCCGTCTCTTCTGCGCGTGAGATTCGGGGGCGGATCAAGGCGGAGGAGCAGTTGCCGGGGCCGGGCCGGGCGGGTGGGCATGCCGGGCAGCATCGGCTGACTCCAGGGCGGCTTCGGCCGGATCCACGGGCCTGTGCGCACGGCCGGGGGAGGTTGAGTGGGCGGGCGCGGCACGCGGGTGACCGGGAACGGCAACGCGAGTTGGCGTCCCTGCCCGGCTGCGGGTCCCGTCCGACGAGCGCCTGTCGTCGGCGTGGGCGGAAGATTGAGCGGGAGTTGGAGCTGCTGATGGCCGCGCTGGCCGGGCGGGTTGGGCGTGTTGTTCACCGGTGCTGTTCCTCCCGTGTTGGTGGGTCGGCCTGTCGGCCGCGCTCCCGGCGGTCCTCCGCGCGGCCGGGCAGCGCGGCGTCCCGCGTCCGGACCGCCGGGCGGCCGACGACGTCTGCTCGAAGCGCTCTTCGCCGCGCGGGCGGCTCTGCCGTTCCTGACCAGGGCGGTTCTGGCCAGGCCCATGGTTTTGTAGACGATCAGGCCTTTGACCAGGCGGGTCAGTAGTTGGGGTTGGGCGGGCTGCCAGACGGAGCGGGCCACCCAGCCGGGAATCTTGATCAGAAGGAACAGCAGGCCGATCAGCACCAGGGTGTCGATGGCGCGCATGACGATCGGCTTCATTGCCGCCAGGACGAGCTGGTCGGGGCCGGTGGTGAAGGCGTCGGTGGCGTCGGTGAAGTACACCTTGAACGCCAGAATGAGCACCAGCGCCTGCAGCACCTGCATGACCAGGACGCCGGTGAAGGCGCGCCACCACAGCCGGGCGATGTGCTCGGTCTGTGGCAGCGCGTGGCACAGCAGCGCGAGCGGTGCGGCGATCATCAGGAACAGCAGCAGCGCGATCCGTACGACGGCGATGAAGGCCAGGATGAGGCCCATCACCACCGCGATGGCGACCATCCAGATGAAGAACATGTGCGGGGCCGCCAGTTGCCCGACCGGGTTGGCGAGTTTGTTGGCGATCAGGTCGCCGGCGCGCCGCGCGTCGACGCCGTCTCCGAGCAGTGCGGCGACCAGGCCGTTGGCGAGCTCGATGGCGTGCTGGCAGAGGGTGAGTGAGAAGTTGAGCGTGATGGCGGCGACCAGCACGCGGGGTGCGACTTCGGCGGCGGTGGTGGAGGTCTGCACGCTGCCGTAGGCCATGACGATGACTCCGCCTGCCAGGACGAACAGTGCCAGCAGCGCGTTGGCCGCCATCCGCACGTGTGCGGACAGCTCCTGCACCCGCTGCACCATGTCCGGCGGCGGTGCGGACAGTAGCAGCGTGCCCATGGTCTGGAAGGCGGGCTGGATCGCCTCGGTGACGATCGAGCCGAACCAGCCGTTCAGCGCCCGGTTGATCTTGCAGCCGAAGTCCAGCCAGCCGCACTCCTCCGCCCCGCCATGCGGCGGCGGCACGGTGGCGGGCGGCGGCTCCGAGGCCGGGGCGGTGGGTCCGGTGCTCGGGTGCGGGTGCGGTGGTGGGGTGAGCATCGGCCCGGTTGGCGTGGCTGGAGTCGGTGCCGGAGCGGGTGTAGCGGGCGGCGTGGGCTGTGGGTGCGACGTTGGCGAGGGTGCTGGTGGCGGGGCCGGTTCGGCGGCGGCTTGGGTGGCGGTGACGGTGAGCGTGATGGCGATGATGGCGAGGAGCTGCGGTAGCCGGCGCTGGACGGCCGGGAACGTGCTCGCCGCGGGCGGGCGAGGTGGCGGGTGGCGGGTCACGGTCAGGTACCCACGATGCCCTTGAGCACGCTGACCAGCAGCGGCGCCAGCACCGCGATGCCGTAGCCGAGGGCGGCGTAGCGCAGGGTCTTCTTGGCCGCCTCGACCTCGCCCGGGTCGCCGCCGGCCAGGATGTAGCGCACTCCGCCCACGGTCAGGAACAGAGTGGCCAGGGCGACCAGCAGGCCGACGATGACGTTGCGCAGATTGTCGATCACAGCGTTGAGCGAGTCCGGGCCCTTGCCGCCGTCGGCGACCACCTCGGTGGGCAGGTCCGCTGCGGTGGCCTGGGCGAAGTGAGCCAGGGCGAGTTCCAGCAGGGTGCCGAGCGTCATGGCGGCGACGATGACGGCGGTGATGAGCAAGGTCTTACCGGTGGTGAAGCGGGAACGTGGGATCACGGCTGCCTCCCCGGGCAGATGGACGCGAGATTCGATGTGGAAGGCGGCGCGGAGACCCGGCCCGGGCGAGGCCGGGTGGGCGTCCTCCTTCGAGCAGTGGTGCGGGTGGCGGTCCGGTGGTGACAGGAACCGGTGGCCGGGTGCGGCCTGTCCGGGCTCGGTGCCGTCCGCGCTGCCTTCCGCTGCTAAAAGACCGGGGTCAAGGGCCGAAATCAGACACCAGGGCCAGCGGAATTTGCCCGTTCATGATTGTCGGTCTCGACGCATGACGAAAGCCGTAGCGCGGGTTCACTCTGCATTGCCGGACAGCGACAGCTCACCGCCGAGCAGGGCCTGCCGAAGGCGCGTTTCGGCACGCTGGCGGCGTTTGAGCTCGGTGCAGTACAGCAGGCCGCGGGCCCGGCAGTAGGTGCTGAGCGAGATGCTGTCCAGGCGGGTCATGGAAATCAGTTCGGCCGCCTGCGCGGTGATGACCCCCAGCTCGACAGCCCGCTCCAGCAGCACATCGACGTGCCCGGGCGGGTAGCGCAGCGCCTGCCGGCCGTCGCTCATCTCCGGCTCTGGCAGCAGGTCGGTTCGGTCGATGGCATGGGCGCGCAGGACGGCGAACTGGGTCAGCCGCGACAGCCGCAGCACCAGGTGCGACCAGGACAGCTCCACCCGGCATAGCGCCTCCATGAAGCAGGCCAGCATCTCGGCCTCCAGCTCCTCGTGCTCGACCGGTAGCGTCTGGGCGAGGGTTTTGAGCAGGCGGCGCAGCATGGGAGCCGCGAGCGCGACGGCGGCCACCATCCACGCTCCTCGATGGGTGCGGGCCTGTTCGATGAGGTGCCGCCAGACCTCGTCGCGGGTGGCGCGGGGGCAGGACGGGTGCAGGAGAAGGGGGCCGAGCTCATCGAGTGGGATCGAGCGGCCGGGCAGACCAGGCCCGAGGACGGTTCCGTCCACGGCCAGCGGTTGCGGCCCCTGCATGAGCAGCCGGAAAGCGCGCTCGGCCAGATCGAGTGGACGCCCTTGCGCGGACGCTGTCGAGGCGCAGTGCGAGCTGTCCGTCATGCCGAGGCAAGTCTCGTGAGCAGGCGCGGCGGCCGGAGTGGTGGCGTCGGTCGAGCGGGTGTTGTACATGGCAGCCCCCGAAGACAGGTGAGCGGATCGGATGCTGCTCATGGCGCCAGAGGTGCCGTACAGGAACCGGACGTCTTCCGGGCAGACTTCGGCCCGGACAAAGATCACCCCAAGTCTGGGAGAACACCTCGAAACTGTGGTTGACCGGCAGTAACGCGGCGCTGAGGGATGTCCGTGTGGTGCGGAACAGTGGAGGCCGGCCGATGTCCGAACCTCGGCCGGAAACGGGCTGACCTGGCAGAACAGCGCCGGAGCGAAACCGCGAGGTCAAAAATGTTCCAACGCTGCCGCACCCCTTGCAGCGGGCGGTATGAAAGCGACGGGACGGTGGCGGACGCTCAGGCGGGCTCGGTGAAGTGAACCCCTCCGGTGCTTGCGACGGCGGCCAGTGCCTGCTCCACGTGGTCATGGGCGCGAATGGCCGGCATGGCGCCGGTGATCTCCAAGATCCGAGCGACTCGCGGCTGCAGGCCAACCAGGTGCACGGCGACCCTGCGGGCCTGGGCGAGGACCGCGGCGGCGAGCAGCACGGCCAGCCCGGAACTGTCCAGGAAGGACAGGCCGCTGGCGTGGATGATCAGGTGGTCGTCCAGGCTGCGGCGTACCAGGTCGATGCAGTTCTCCAGTTCGCGAGAGGTGGTGATGTCCACGTCACCGTCGATCGTGATCACGCTCGCGCCCGGCAGGTACCGGTGAGTCAGTCTCATGGCAGCCTCCACATACGCGGCTTCGGTGCAGGAGGGGTGAGCAGCGTTGCGACGGCGGCTTCGGCCGTGGGATGGATGTTGAGGGCATCCCACACCTCGGTGATCTGCAGCAGGCGAGCAGGCAGATCCTGTACGGCGGCCAGGTGCAGGGTGCTGCCCTGCTTGCGCACCTCGGCGTGGACGCGCAGCAGGACGCGCAGGCCGGTGCTGTCCATGAAGGTGAGGCCGCCCAGATCGAGTACCACGGGCCGGCTGGGCGGCCGCACTCGGCCGACATGAGTCTCCAGATCGTCGGCGTTGGTCGCGTCGAGCTCGCCGACGACCGTGATCACCACGCCGATGGGGAACGGGCGGCAGTCAAGGCGTAAGGACGTCACGCCGGGCCCGTCAGATGCTGGTCGTGCGGAGCTGAGCGATGGCGGTGATCACCGTCTCGAAGGTAGGCCTCGGGGTCCGGCGGCGTCAGTGCCGTCACCGTCGAGAGTAGAGGGGAGCACCGGTACAGGACAGTCAGATCGTCCTGTGGTCTTCAGACGCCAGGTGTATCCATTCCGAATGCCCGGGATATCCGGCGTAAGCGCTGAGAGCCGACGCGGACGCTCCGGCGGAACGTCGACCCGCCTCGGCTTTCCTCACACACCACATGCTCGCGTGATTGCCTCGCGGGACTGAGATGCGCGTACGTGACCGCCTCGCTGCAGGCCCGGACCGACATGAGGTGTCGAGGCCGTTGTCCGGTTTCTGTCCGGACGTTGTCCCGATCGTGTACGGAACTCCGAGTTCCGAAATACCCGCAAGCGTCGGGAGTGGGATGGGGTTCGATGAGGTGGAGCCACCTTCGAGCCGAGGAGGCAGCCGAGAGCAGGAAACCATTTCTTTGCTTGCTGTCGTGTCCTAAATCGGTCTCGGACGTCGGTATTTAGCTGAGTGACAGGAACCAGCCGGCCCGGGTGATCGGGCCATACCATCGTGACTTCACCTGCACGTGCCCACCGCTCCCACGCCGACCGCCTACTCACTCCCGCCCAGACCGTCCGCGAGGTGGACGCACGCCATCTGCCGCTGAGCGTCTGGCCGGCAGCCGCCGACACCGAAACCGTTCCCGCCTGCCGTACCGGCTGCTGCGTCCCGGTGGGCGGACCGCTGGCCCACCATCTGGTCACCGCGTGCACCCGGCTCGGCGACCTCGTGATCGACCTGGACGCCGCCGACCACCACGTCATCTCCACCGCTTTGGCCATGGGCTGCCAGGCCACCGCCACCATCACCGACCCCGTCCTGCTCGCCGTCATCGGCAAGACGCTGGCCAGGATCCATCCTGACCACGACCTGGAGGTGGCCGACCTCCGTCTCACCCGACCCGACACCTGGCCCACCGACATCCGAGATCTGATCGGGGCTGCCACCTTGGTCGTACGCAGCCACACCTGCTCGTCCCAGCGAAACGTACAGGCGACCGAACCGGCCAAGCCGGTCAAACAGACGACACTCGGCCTGGCCGAATCGGCGGCGTTGCTGAAGCCGGGAGGCCACCTGGTCCTCATCACCGGCCTGCACCGCGACGGGCAGGAACTCCTCGACCCGGCCCCAACCCTGATCGCCGAGGCGCAACGGGCCGGGCTGCTGTATCTGCAGCACATCGTCGCCCTGCGCCTCCCGCTCCGCAGCGCGTCCATCGAGCCGCCGATCACCTGGGGGCCGTCGAAAGCCAGTTCAGCCGTCGCCGGTCTGCCCGTCAGTGCTCGCGTGCACAGCGACGTGTTCATCTTCACCAAACAGCGCCCCGAGAGCTCCCCGCCCACGCCCGGCTCCAGGAACACCGACGGATCAGAGGACCATCCACTGCTGGGCGAGCAGGCCTGGCTGGAGGGAGAGCAGGCATGAGCACGACGACGACCTCGGTATGGGCAACGGGCCAGCAGCCGTCCCGCTCCCAGCGGCAGGGCCGGTACCTGCCGGAATCCATGAGGCATCCGGGCAAGATGCTGCCCGCGATCGCCGCCCAGGTGATCGACACCTACACCCGGCCGGGCGAACTCGTCATCGACCCGATGTGCGGGATCGGCACCACCCTGGTCGAGGCCGTTCACCTAGGCCGCGACGCCGCCGGGGTGGAGTACGAGCAGGACTGGGCCAAGCTCGCTGTCGCCAACCTCTCCCACGCCCGCCGCCGGGGCGCCACCGGCACCGGCACCGTGTTCGCCGGGGACGCGCGCGGCATCACCGGCCTGCTGCACAGCCTGGCTGGACAGGCGGCGCTGGTGCTCACATCCCCGCCGTACGGGTCGGCCACCCACGGCCACGTCCGCTCCACCCGCGACAGCGGCGAGCCCGGCATCCACAAACGCAACCAGCGCTACTCCCGAGACCGTGGCAACCTGGCTCATCAGCGGCTGCCAGTGCTGCTGGACGGGTTCGCCCAGATCCTCGCCGGTTGCACGGAACTGCTGCGGCCCGGTGGCGTGGTCGCGGTGACGGTGCGCCCGTACCGGCAGCAGGGCGAACTCATCGACCTGCCCGGCCACGTGCAGAAGGTCGCCGCGCGGGCCGGATTGGTGCTCGCCGACCGGATCGTGTGCCTGCTGTGCGGGCTCGGCCACGGCAAGCTGCTGAACCGGGCGTCGTTCTTCCAGATGCACGAGGCCCGCAAGGGCTGGACGCGCGGGCTGCCCATCCACGCCACCGCCCACGAAGATCTGCTGATCTTCACCAAGCCGTTGGCGGTGCCCGCCACCGACCACATGAGCAACCAGCCGGCCTCAGTAGCTGGAGAACGCGGCTAGTCCATGGGAGAACGTCGATGAACGATCAGACACTCGCGACCGTGCCTGACACCACGGACTCGATGGGGCCAAAGCATCAGCAGGTAGTCGGCAGGGCGAACGGGCAGCTCGTGCTCAGCCTGATGGAGGCCGCTCGACTCCTCGGCATGGGACGGACGACGGCATACCGGCTGGCTAAGACCGGGACGTTCCCCTGCCCGGTGCTCAGGATCGGTGGCCGATACGCAGTCCCGCGGCACGGCCTGGGGATGCTGCTGGGCTATGACGATCCGCACGACGCCTGCGAGGAAGGGCAGGAAGAGGCCCGAACGGCTCCGACAGGGTGAGGCTGATGCCGGCCACCAGTTCCGGTTGAAGAAGGGGTGGGCTCGCTGGAACTCTTCGCGGGCCCACCCCTTCCTGGGGCGCTCGTCCTACAGCCAGATATCCATTTTCGGGTTGCCACGCTGACACCTCTCGGCATGCATCAGGAGCAGTTGTATCCAGACTCCACGAGCCCGCGGGTGGCAGCCTCGGGCAGTCTCCTCGAGATCGCCGAGAGGGTTTCGGCACAGGATCAGGTATTGGCCGCCCTCACAGAGGAACTGGTAGGCGTCACAGCAGCAGATGCCCCTGATGCGAGCTGCGTTGCCGGTGTGGCGGTGGTAGGGCCTCCACTCGATCACGGTCCTACGCCTGCAACGTCGGTAGGCCAGAAGGCGTGGCCGGCCTCGGCGGTCAGCAGACGGTGTAGCAGGCGCGGGTTCCGGCCGTTGAGTGGTCGTCGATGGAGGGCCGGCCAGCTTGAACGATCGCCGCGGACATGCTCGTCGCAGGGATGCGGCAGGCTTCCGTTGAGCCCTATCCGTCTGTGACGCTCAAGGAGCTGGGGGCGGAGAAGGTCATGCCACCACCTCCCCTCAAGCTGGCCAGCCCTTGGCGGCATCCAGCACTCCTTCCTTACCCTGTCCCGATCGAGCGCTCATGCCGCCTGCTGACCCCTCTTGGTGGGCGGGGAGCTCGCCCGGCCACATGTTCGGCAGGAGCGGCCGGGCGAGGATTCCCGGTTGGTCACAGCGCGGGGCGTGGCGGCCCGTGAGGTCACGCACTGTGACGGCGTCCATGCAATCCGGCGTAGATGCCTGCCGTACACGGCGTGATCTGTACGTTTGCCGATCCGCAGCGCGAATCGCGCTGCCGGGCTGGTCGTTTGCTGGTCGTTTCGCTGATCGACTGGATCAACGGGTGTTGGCGGCGCACACTGTGTGGTCCCCTGGACGGTGAGGGAGCGTGACACGCGGTGAACCAGCCCGAACGGCGACCCGGCAACGGCCGTCCCGGCCTCGTCCGGGCGCGCGAACGCAAGGGCCTCACGCAGGAGGAAGCCGCCGAGCTGATCGGCGTCGCGGTGACCACCTGGGCCCGCTGGGAACGGGGCGAGCAGAAGATGCGGCCCGCCTACCGGGTTCGCATCGCTCGCGCGTGGCAGGTACCGGTGGAAGAAGTGGAACGCTGGCTGGCCGTAACCCATCCGCTCGTTGAGTCGGTGCCCGAGGTCGACGTGAACGGACTTGCGGCGGGCTGCTGTGCCGAGTCGGCGGGCCGGTTGTGGAGGTGGGAGATCGACACGTCACGACGACAACTTCTGGCCGCACTGCCCTTCACCCCTACAGTGCTGGGCGAATGGCTGGTGTCCTGGAGCTTCGACCCGCACGCCCCCGTCAGCAGTGAGGCGGGCAACGTACGCGTCGGCATGAGCGACGTACGAGCCATTCAAGAGGCACATGAGGCCTTCACCCGCATGGATCACCAATTCGGAGCCGGACTGGTCCGCCCGGCGGTCATCGACTTCCTGGTCTCGAAGGTGGCCCCGCTGTTGCGCGGCAGAGCAGACGACGACGTTCGGACGGAACTGTTCACGGCCGCCTCACAGATGACCCGGCTGGCCGGATGGATGGCCTTCGACCTGTCCCGGCACGGCCAGGCCCAGCAGCACCTCGGCCAGGCGTTGAAACTGGCCAAGCAAGCCGAGGACGGCTTGACCGGCGCCTGGGCTCTGGCCACGCTCGCCCAGCAGGCCTGCGACCTCGGCCAGCGACGCTGGGCCATCCGCCTGGCGAGCGCGGCCGTCGAGGCTGCTGGCAAGGCCGGGGCTCCGTCTCAGGTGATGGCCGAGCTCCTGGTCCGCCAAGCTCGCGCCCTCGCCGTTCCCGCCGATACCGATGGAGATCGGCGTGATGCCCACACGATCGGTGAGGTGGGACGGCTGCTGACGAAGGCGGAGACGGCCTTCGCTCGGGACACCGCCGGCCGCGGCCCTTTCTGGAAGGACAGCTTCGACGAAGCCGAGATGGCCGCAGAGGCCGGCTACTGCTGGCAACTCGTCAGCGAGCACCAGCGCGCCGTTGCCCATACTGAACGGGCACTGGAAGGCTTCGGGGCCGATTTTCCACGCTCGACCCAGTTCAACCAGATCCACGCCGCCCGCTCCTACCTCGAACTGGGCGAGCTGGACCGGGCACTGGACTACGCTCGCCAAGCCGTCCCCGCCACCGGCACTCTCGCCTCCGCGCGCGCCCGGACCTTGATGGACGACTTCTCCCATCGTCTGAAGCCGTACCGATCCAACCGGCACGTGCGCGAGTTCGAGGACTACCGGCACAGCCAACAACCCAGCTGAACAGGCGCCTGCGATGGCCACTCCACCCCTCGAAGCCGCCGCCGCGCTCCTCGGCCTGAACGCTGACGACGCGCTGCTGCTGCATCTGCGCGCCAACGCCGTCTACCACCTGCCGAGTTCCAAGGTCGTGCTACGGCTGCGGTACGCCCCCGGCAACCACCAAGCCCTGAACCGCCTCTGCGCCGCCATCCTGACGACCCGCTGGCTGGCCGCCCAGGGCTTCGCCACCATCGAGCCCCTGCCCATCGAACAACCCGTGACGGTAAACGGCTGGATCGCCACCGCCTGGCACTACGTCAACGGCCCCGCGCCCGCGCCCGGAGCACAGGACCTGGCCGCCCTGCTGCAGACCCTGCACGCCGTCCGCCCGCCCGTTCCAATACCGGCCCTCCAGCCGCTCGGCACCCTGCGCTCCGATCTCGCCCGGCACAGAGATGCTCTCTCTGACCGGCACCGCTGCTGGTTGCTATGCCGCTGCACCGACATCGAACAGGCCTACCGCGATCTGGACCCTCCCCTCGGGCTGGTGCTGCTGCACGGCGACGCCCATACCGGCAACCTCTTCCGCGACCACGACCGATGGCTGCTCGGGGACTGGGACTCCATCGCCTACGGGCCCCTGTTGTCCGACCTCATTCCCTCGATGATGGAACACCACCGTTTCGGCCGGCCTCGCAGCGACTGGATCAGTTTCTGCCGCCGCTACGACGTCGACCCCGACCTTGAACACCACCCCACCGCCACCACCCTGCGCATGGCCCGCGAGCTACGCTCCCTGGCGGCATACATCCGCGCCAGCGACCAGCCGAACGTACGCGCAGAACTCGATCGCCGCTTGACCAGCCTCGTTGAGGGCAACCCGACCACTTGGCGGGCTGTCTGACAACCGACGGTGCCGGTGCGTCGCTCCTGCGCCGGTCGCCCAGGTGAGCGGTGGCTAGACCGGCGTCAGGCGAGACTGCTTCGTGAGATCCAGATCGAGGGACGGCAGGCGCCGTACTTGCTGCCCTCACACAATTTGAAGACCGTGATGCGACTGAAGAACGCCGAGTCGGATCCACAGCCCCACTTGGCGCCGTTGCCGTCGACCACGGTCCACTGCTGCAGATAGGTCGTGGCGTACTCGACCCGGACGGCGCGGCCGTCGTTGGCCAGATCGCAGACCGTGATGCGCTTGCGATCGGCAGAGACGGTGGCCGAGCCCCAGCCGGCGTCGTCGCGCCAGCCCGTGGAGGGGGCGGCATCGGCTGGAGAAGCAGCCAGGGTGGTGGCGAGCACGGCGGCTGCCAGGGAGAGACGAGAGAGCACGGCCATCCGTCCAGAGGAGAGGCGTCAGATCGGTGCCACTGTGCATCAGCGGCGCGTCGAGACCTCGTAGCTCAGCGCCGCGCTGACGTGGCTTGATCAACTTTTGGACAGTGCCCAATATGGAGTCCGAGCCCGACCGCAGGTCTGCTTTCGCGTGCCACTGCATGCTCAGCTGTGCCGAAGTAGCTCCTACCGTGACGCACCGGGACACGATCGGTCCTGTACATCGTTTGTTGGCTTGACCAGGTTTTGGTCTGCTGCGCTGTCCTAATTCGCGACTTCGAGTCGGTATTTGAAGAGGTGACGGGGGCCTACGGCCCATTCCTGATGATGTCGCGGTGACCAGCGGATATCGCTTGACCCGGGCCATGAAGGTGGGGGTCGATACGGCTGCCCGCACACCCGGCAGCGCGGCGGGCGCTGGTGTGGCACCCCCGGGTCCGGGCTGTGCGAGTGGGCGTGAACAAAGAGGAAGCCGAACAGAGAAAGGCCATCACGACGATGAACGGCACCATCTACAAGACGTGTTCCTGCCGGGATGAGGCGAGCGGGAAGAAGCTCGGCAAGAAGTGCCCCAACCTGCGCCGCCCCGGGGGGAAAGGAGAGCGGTGGAGTACCACGCACGGCACCTGGGCCTACCAACTGGAGCTACCTCCATACGCGGATGGACAGCGGCGTAATCCGCTGCGCCGCCAGGGCTTCACCGAGGCGGGGCAGGCGGAGGCCGAGCTCGAGGACGCCTGCGCCCTGCTGTCGTTGGCCGAGGACCCTCACATACGGCGGAAGATCACAGAACTGATGCTTGCCACCCTCAAAGGAACCCGGGCACTGCCGTCGGTTGAGGAGGTACGCCGCAAGGTCCGCACGCACCAGGACCTGAACCCGACCGTCACGGTGGCGGAATGGATGACCGAATCCCGAGTTTCGCAGTTAGTGGGCAGACGAGAGCGCTGAATTGGGTGTTTGACCTGGGACAACGGGCGTGGGAGAGCCTGCGAGTCGTGTGTCCACGCCTGTGTGCTGGGTTCTTGCTGGTCGGAGG
>NZ_JBGNUW010000055.1:0-25135 GCF_041950495.1 Nonomuraea sp. MTCD27
TTCACCCTGAAGGTGCATCCGTTCTCTGCGATTTCGTGATCTAGGCAATCCGATCATCGCAGGTCGGAGGCACCTTCCTTGCATCTACCGATCTTCAAAGCGCTTCAGCGGTGAATACCCGAGGTCAGTGCTGACACCACCCGGACCAGGAGAGCACCCTAGTGTTGGTGGGAGTTGACACCACCCTGGCGGGCGCGCAAGCGGAGCGAGTCCGAGCAGATTGAGCGGAGGTGGGCGCATGTCGGCGACGAAGTCCTGGTACTCGGTATCGTGCACCTCTCCGGCGGCGCGCATGGCTACCAGGTGCGGTCCGAACTGCAGAGCTGGGGTGCGGAGATTTGGGCCAAGATCAAGCCCGGCTCGATTTATCACGCGCTGAAGAAGGCGGCGGCTGATGGCCTCCTCACCGAACACGCCGAGCCGGGCAACTCCGGGCCGGAGCGCGTTCTGTACCGCGCGACAGCTCGGGGACGTGACGAGATAGTCGAACTGGTCCGCGACGGTCTGCGGCGCACCCATGACCCCACCATGCTCGACGCGGCCATCGCCATGTTGCCCATGCTGACCAGGACAGATGCCATCGCGCACGTTAACGAGCGGGTCGCGCGCCTGGAAGCGGAGCTCGTAGGGCAGGCCAAGGGGTGGGAGAACCCGAACCCCGACATTCCCGAACACGTCCGCGATCAGGCCGAACTGTGGGCGGGACACGCACGCACCGAACTGGAGTGGGCGAAGAACCTGAGCAAACGACTGTCTGAGGGCGCCTACACCATGGCCGATGATCCGGGTTCGTGGCGAACGGTCCACGATCCCCTCAAGATGCGCTTCTAATCAACCTTGACTAGACGTTTCCTCCTCGCGTACTCTGGCCAAGTAGTCAAACTGGACTAGTCTCAACCAATCCGTTCGCAACACCGAGAGAAGGAATCGAACCCATGGGAAAGTTCGCGATCGAGACAAGCAGGTTGAGCGGAGGTGGGCGTATGTCGGCGACGAAGCTCCTGGTACTCGGTATCGTGCACCTCTCCGGCGGCGCGCATGGCTACCAGGTGCGGTCCGAACTGCAGAGCTGGGGTGCGGAGATTTGGGCCAAGATCAAGCCCGGCTCGATTTATCACGCGCTGAAGAAGGCGGCGGCTGATGGCCTCCTCACCGAACACGCCGAGCCGGGCAACTCCGGGCCGGAGCGCGTTCTGTACCGCGCGACAGCTCGGGGACGTGACGAGATAGTCGAACTGGTCCGCGACGGTCTGCGGCGCACCCATGACCCCACCATGCTCGACGCGGCCATCGCCATGTTGCCCATGCTGACCAGGACAGATGCCATCGCGCACGTTAACGAGCGGGTCGCGCGCCTGGAAGCGGAGCTCGTAGGGCAGGCCAAGGGGTGGGAGAACCCGAACCCCGACATTCCCGAACACGTCCGCGATCAGGCCGAACTGTGGGCGGGACACGCACGCACCGAACTGGAGTGGGCGAAGAACCTGAGCAAACGACTGTCTGAGGGCGCCTACACCATGGCCGATGATCCGGGTTCGTGGCGAACGGTCCACGATCCCCTCAAGATGCGCTTCTAATCAACCTTGACTAGACGTTTCCTCCTCGCGTACTCTGGCCAAGTAGTCAAACTTGACTAGCTCAACCAATCCGTTCGCAACACCGAGAGAAGGAATCGAACCCATGGGAAAGCTCGCGATCGGGACGAGAGGGTTGAAGAAGAGCTTCGGCACGACCCACGCGGTCGCCGGTGTGGATCTGGCCGTGAGCGCCGGGGGCGTGTACGGCGTGCTCGGTCCGAACGGGGCGGGCAAGACCACCACGATCCGCATGCTGGCCACGCTCCTGCGCCCCGACGCCGGAGAGGCGCAAGTGCTCGGCTACGACGTCGTGCGTGACGCCCAGGCGGTGCGAAGCAGGGTGGGCCTTACCGGGCAGTTCGCGTCGGTCGACGAGGACCTCACCGGGGTGGAGAACCTGTTGCTGCTCGCCAGGCTGCTCGGCTACTCACGCCGCCGAGGCAGGCGGCGAGCGGCCGACCTGCTCGACGCGTTTGGCCTCGCCGAGGCGGCCGACCGGCAGGTGAAGAAGTACTCCGGCGGGATGCGCCGGCGCATCGACATCGCGGCGAGCCTGGTCGTCACCCCCGAACTGATCTTCCTCGACGAGCCGACCACCGGGCTCGACCCGCGCAGCAGGAACCAGGTCTGGGAGATCGTCAGGGGCATGGTCGCCGAGGGCGCCACCGTGTTGCTGACCACTCAGTACCTCGACGAGGCCGACCAGCTCGCCGACCGGATAGCGGTGATCGACCACGGGAAGGTGATCGCCGAGGGCTCGAGCGGCGAGCTCAAGGCATCGGTCGGCGCCGGCTCGCTGCACGTACGGCTACGTGCGCCCGAGCAGCGGGCCGAGGCCGAACGGGTCCTCGCCGGCGTCCTCGAGGTGCCGGCCGAGCCGTCCGCCGACCCGGCTGCGCTGTCCGCGCGGATCTCCGACCCCGAGCGGGTCGCCCGCGCCCTGGCCGAGCTGTCCCGCAGCGGCATCGACGTCACCGAGTTCGCGCTCGGTCAGCCGAGCCTGGACGAGGTGTTCCTCACCCTGACCGGACACGCCGCCGAGGAGACACCCGAGGAGGATGCCGCATGAATGCCACGACCGCAGAGCAGGCGTCGGCGCCGGTCACCGAGGACGCGCTGCGCAGTGTGCTGTTGGCCGGCGAGCGGCCGTCTCGCCCCGGCCCGGTGCTCACCTCGTTGACATTCGGCTGGCGCGCTTTGCTGAAGATCAAACACGTCCCGGAGCAGCTCGTCGACGTGACCCTGTTCCCGATCATGTTCACGCTGATGTTCACCTACCTGTTCGGTGGCGCGCTCGCCGGGTCGACTCAGGCGTACCTGCAGTTCCTATTGCCGGGCATCCTGGTGCAGGCGAACGTCATGATTACCATGAACACTGGCATTACGCTGAACACCGACATCCAGAAAGGCGTTTTCGACAGGTTCAGGTCGCTCCCGGTGTGGCGGCCGTCGCCGCTGGTCGGCGCCCTGCTCGGCGATCTGGTGCGCTACTCGATCGGGTCGGCGATCGTCATCATGCTCGGCCTGGTCCTAGGGTTCCGGCCGGAGGGCGGCGCCGTCGGCGTGGTGCTGTCGGTGGTGCTGCTGCTGGTGTTCTCGTTCTGCCTGTCGTGGCTGTGGACGATGCTCAGCCTGATCCTGCGCACGCCGAACTCGGTGGCGGGGGTCAGCATGATGGTGATGTTCCCGCTGACGTTCGTGAGCAACATCTTCGTGGACCCGAAGACGATGCCCGGGTGGATGCAGGCGGTCATCGAGGTCAACCCGATCACCCACCTGGCGACCGTGGTACGCGGCCTGATGGACGGCTCGGTGCCCGCCGGGGAAATCGGCTGGGTGCTCGTCTCGTCCGTACTTCTCGTCGCGGTCTTCGGTCCCATCACCATGGTCCTCTACCGCAACAAGAAGTAGATGCCGCTACCGCGAGCACTTGGTCGACATCAACTCCGACAACCCGGCCCACTCGGCCAACGCCATCACCGGTACCCAGGCCCGGACACGACAAGGAGAGACGCATGAGCACCATCCCCAAGAACAACTCGGAAACCGTTGCGCACATGCCCGGGCGGGCGAGCAGCATCGGCGTCTGGATTCTGCAAGTCGTGCTGGCGGCGATAATCGCCGGCGGCGGAATCTCGAAGCTCGCCGGCAACCCGGTCATGGTGGACATGTTCGCCGACATCGGGGCTGGCCAGTGGCTCCGGTACCTGGTCGGAGCGCTGGAGGTCGCGGGAGGGGTTGGACTTCTGATCCCGGCTCTGGCGGGCCTGGCCAGTCTCGGGTTGGCGGCATTGCTGACCGGTGCTGTCATCACCGATCAGTTCGTGCTCGAGCAGAGCCCTTGGCTGCCGCTCGCCTGTCTCGTCGTGGCGGCCGTGATCGCAAGGGCGCGGTGGTCGCGCACCGAGGCCGTCGTCGGCACGCTGCTCAGGCGCTGAGACAAACCTCTCGAACGGAGATGTGAGATGAACGAGATGGCCTTTCGCGTGACATCAAACGATGGCACCGCCATCGCCTACGACCGGAAGGGAAGCGGCCCGGCTGTCGTCCTGGTAGGCGGCGGACTGGACGACGGAGCCGAGAACGCTCCCTTGGTACCTGCTCTCGCCGAGCACTTCACGGTTTACAACTATGCCCGTCGGGGACGCGGCGCGAGCGGCTTCACCGAGCCCTACGCCGTGGAAAGGGAGATCGAAGACCTGGATGCGTTGATCGCGGAGGCGGGCGGCTCGGCACACCTGTTCGGGGCGTCCTCTGGTGGCGCGCTGGCGCTGGAAGCCGCCGCGGCCGGGTCAGCCATCGACACGATCGCCGTGTGGGAGGTGCCCTACGTGGTCGGGGACGACATACGCCCGCGATTCGAGGAGTACATCGCGGACACCCGACGCGCCTTCGACGCCGGGCGAGACGAGGAGGTTCTCGAACTGTTCATGCGCGTGACCGGCGCCTCCGACGACAACATCGCGGCCAGGAAAGCGGCAGGCAAGCAGACGGCGCATTGGGCGGATTCGGTCGCCCTCGCGCCCACGCTGGTCCACGACAGCGTCTTCCTCAACCGCTACCAATTGCCGGCCGATCGACTGGCAACGGTCACCCAACCGGTCCTGGTCACCACCGGAGGACCGATCACGGTCCCCTACATGGCAGGCCTGCCCTCGGACTTCTTCGACCGCGCGGCCGACGAGCTTGCAGACCTACTACCCCACGCTCAACGGGAGACCATCGAGGGGCCGGATCACGTCGTCGACCCACAGACCGTCGGCCCGCTGTTGCTACGGTTCTTCAGCAGCGAACACTGAGGGGCCCGCGAGGTGTTGCGGGAAGACCGATTAGGCACCGCGCAAGCAGATCTTCGTCGCGCCAGGGACACGGGGCGGACAGGTGGTGTCGAGGTTGATGTCGTCGGCGGCATCACAGGCCTGATCCTGGGCGTGCTCGTCACCAACGTCTTCGTCACCACGCAAGGCCGGGCCGTCGTACTGACCTGGGCTTCAGTGGGACTCGACCTGGCCTACTCGCTGCTCATCGGCTCCGTCGTCGGTCGTACCCCGCACTCCGGGCCGAGTCAGTACCGCCCACCGAAGCCCTGCGCAGCACATGACCAGGCACCTCGGTAGGGCCAGTGATTCCGGGCTGTGGTCGCATGCGGTCACCGTTCCCGGGCGGTGGCCCGGTGCCGAAAGTCGTGCCCACGGCGTGCTCACGTCAGGAGTGCCACCGATGACGCAGCCGCGTTCCCGGGTCGACCTGTACGCGGCGATCCGACGGGATGCCCGATCTGGGATGTCCAACCGCGCGCTGCAGCGCAAGCACGGCGTCGGCTTCCGAACCGTGACAGCGGCGCTGGAATCTGCATGGCCGAAGGAGAGAAAGCAACCGCCCAAACGCGGCTCACGGCTTGACGCGTACCGAGTGGTGATCGACGACTGGCTGCGCTCGGACCTCGACGCACCGCGGAAGCAGCGACACACGGCGAAGCGGATCTTCGATCGACTGCTTGACGAACATGACGGGGCCGGGGTGGTGTCGTACTGGATGGTCCGCGAGTACGTCGCCACCCGACGCCGTGAGATTCGCGTCGAGGTCGGACGGGAACCTGCCAACGCGTTCATCCCGCAAGAGCACCTCCCGGGCCGCGAGGCCGAGGTTGACTTCGGCGACGTCGCCATCCACCTGCGCGGCGAGCTCGTAACCTGCGCGCTGTTCAGCCTTCGGCTCTCCTACTCGGGCAAGGCCGTGCACAGGGTCAGTGCCTCGGCTGGGCAGGAAGCCTTCTTCGAGGGTCACGTCCACGCCTTCAACGTGCTCGGCGGGGTGCCGACCGGGAAGATCCGCTACGACAACCTCAAGGCCGCCGTCGCGAGCGTGATCGGGTTCTCCCGCCAGCGGGTCGAGGCCGACAGGTGGACCGCCGTCCGTTCCCACTACGGCATCAAAGCCTTCTATTGCCAGCCCGGAATCCAAGGTGCGCACGAGAAGGGCGGCGTCGAGGGGCAGATCGGCTGGTTCCGACGCAACCACCTCGTCCCCATCCCAGAAGTCGACTCCCTCGCCGAGCTCAACGCTATGGTCGACGCCTGGGACGAAGCCGACGACGCCTGGCGGATCGGGTCCCGCGCCCGCACGGTCGGGGAACACTTCGCCACCGAGCAGCCACTCCTCGCGCCCCTTCCGACCGAGCCGTTCGCGACCGGCCGCTGGTTCACCCCGCGCGTGGACCGGTACGCCCAGGTCACGGTCCGGATGAACAAGTACTCCGTGCCCGCGCGCATGGTCGGCCGTCAAGCCCGGGTGCTCCTGAACGCCAGCGACCTGGTCGTGTTCGACGGCAGGACCGAGATCGCCCGCCACGAACGGCTCATGACCAAGGGCTCGACCCGGGTCGACCTGGACCACTATCTCGAGGTCCTCCTCCGCAAACCGGGCGCGCTACCCGGTGCGAAAGCGCTGGAGCAGGCCAGGGCATCCGGGCGGTTCACGCCCGTTCACGACGCCTGGTGGGCCGCGGCCTGCAAGGCCCACGGTGACGCCGACGGCACCGTGCCCTCATTGAGGTCCTGATGCTGCACCGGCACCTTCCACACGACCACGTCGTCGCCGGACTCGCGACGGCGCTGCGTGCAGGCGCGCTCACCGCGGACGCTGTCGCGTTGGAAGCGCGCAAGTACAACGACACAGCAGATGGCGGAGCCGACGACACGACAGCGGACCACCAGTCCCTGATGAGCGGCGACAAGGCACGCGGAGAAGGCGAGATCCCTGCCGTGCGATCGCTGACCGAGCGCCGGCTCCGCGCCCACATCCCGGCCGACACTCGGCCGCTGCCGAGCGTGGAGAAGTACGACCAGCTGTTGGCCAGCCGACGTGACACCCCGAACGAAGGAGCCGCACCGTGACCACCAAGCGCCGTGGAATGACCGAAGAAGCAGCCGACGCCGCGATCGACCAAGCGTGCCGGATGCTGCGAATGCCCACCATCCGCCACTCCTTCACCGACTACGCCGACCGGGCAGGGCGTGAGCAGATGTCTTACCGCGGGTTCCTCGCCGAGCTATTGCTTGCCGAGTGCGACGATCGCGCCCGACGCCGGTCCGAACGCCGGATCAAGGCCGCCAAGTTCCCCCGCGAGAAGTCCCTGCGGGCCTTCGACTTCGACGCCAACCCCAACATCGATCCCGCCGTGATCCACACCCTCGCCAAGTGCGAATGGGTCCAGAAGGGACAGCCGCTGTGTCTGATCGGGGACTCCGGCACCGGCAAGTCCCATCTGCTGATCGCACTCGGCACCGAGGCCGCCATGGCCGGCTACCGGGTCAAGTACACCCTGGCGACCCAGCTTGCCAACGAGCTCGTCGAGGCCGCCGACGAGATGACGCTGGCGAAGACCATCGCCCGCTACGGCCGCGTCGACCTGCTGTGCATCGACGAACTCGGCTACATGCAACTCGACCGCCGCGGCGCGGAACTCCTCTTCCAGGTCCTCACCGAGCGTGAGGAGAAGGCCTCGGTCGCGATCGCGTCCAATGAGTCCAGATGGCTGGACCAAGACCTTCACCGACCCCCGGCTATGCGCAGCCATCGTCGACCGACTCACCTTCGGCGGCACCATCCTCGAGACCGGCACCGACTCCTACCGTCTGGCCCAAGCCACAAAGCAGCGGACAACCTGACACCCGTCGGGCGCGGAAGCGGTGTCGACGCAAACCAACATCCGCGGCACCGACACGTGCCCGGCGGTGTCAGAACTCGCCAACAAGCGGTGTCGGACGAAACCTCCGCAGCCACTGCTTGCACATCAACCGCCAGCGGTACCTGGCCGATCTATGGTTAGTGGCCAATGAGGTGCGAGTAACCCGGATTCCAACTTCGAGACGATGAGCACGGTAGATTGCCGGACCAAACCCTCCCACGAACGGTGGCCAAGTTGAACGTCAGTTCGCAAAGCGGCTTGAAATTCGAACGGTCAAGGGATGCTACCATCCCACGGTTGCTCGTTAGATGCTCGTCGGCATCTGATACGACATAGCACCGGGGGGCATTCTTGGACATTTTTGATAATGGCATTTATGGACAGAGTGATACATTGAGACACGATGAGATAGTTGCCCTTTTAATCCGTAGGTTCCGGGTTCGAGCCCCGGGCGCCCTACCACTCCGACCTGGGGTTTCCGGTCTGTGCAAGATCCCGGTTCTTGATCTGGGTCATGCTTGGGTCACGTCTGGGACAACCGGATCCTTCGGACTTTCCGGGCGGTCGTGCGCGCCGTCGTCAATACCAGCCGGGCCGTTGCCTCCGCTGCCTCGTGGTACAGCTCCGGCAGCACGGACGTGTAGGTGTCCGCGGTGAGCACGATGCTGGCGTGCCCGAGTTGCCCCTGAACGGTACGCAGATCCACCTGCGCGGCCAGCGCGGTCGAGGCGGCTCCATGACGGAGGTCATGAAGCCGCACCGGCGGAAGACCGCTGG
Organism: Nonomuraea sp. MTCD27; assembly: GCF_041950495.1. NCBI lineage: Bacteria > Bacillati > Actinomycetota > Actinomycetes > Streptosporangiales > Streptosporangiaceae > Nonomuraea > Nonomuraea sp. MTCD27. The sequence goes on from NZ_JBGNUW010000055.1 coordinate 8,545, forward strand.
CCAGCACAAGCTGCCTGAACCTTCGCGTCAGGTAGTCCGGCGCCACTGGGCGGCCATCATCGCGGACGAATACATACCCGTCGGCATTCCACCCAGGGCCACAGCACTGTCGTTGTTCGGCTTGGCGCCGTTCGTGTTCGAGCAGTAGCCGAACCGTCTCACCGTCCAGGGCAACGGTGCGCTGGCTGGCCGCGCTCTTGGGCGGTACCACCCGGATCTGACCGCCGTGTTGGGTCAACTGCTGGGCCACGGTCAGCTCAGCGGCCTCCAGATTGACCTCCGCCCAGCGCAGTCCGGCCAGTTCTCCGCGACGCAACCCGCGCAACGCCGCCAACCACCACAGTGCGAACAACGCATCACCGTGACCGAACGCGAGGAACGCTCTCAGTTGCTGCGTGGTCCACACGGCCACTGCCGGCCGTTGTCCATCGGCCTGCCAGGCCGCTACCCGATGTTGTGACCACACCACGGCATGCGGACGTCGTGGTCGCGGCAACCGCAGGTGGCGGGCAGGGTTGCTGGGCAGCAGCCCTTCACGGACCGCCGCGTTCAGGGCCGCCCGCAGCGTCGCGTGAATTCGTTGCAACGTCGACGGCGACAACGGCCGCCCATACCGGTTACGGCGCCGGGCCAGCGCAGTGAACAGCTGGCGCACATTCCGGCTCGACAGCTCCGCCAGCCGCACTCGCCCCAGACCGGGGACGAGATGGAGCCGGACGTGGTCGGCATACCCCTGCCGTGTCTGCAGGCGGATCGCTTGATCGCTGTCGAGCCAGGCCCGAAGCCACCGCGCCACGGTGCAGGTGGCGCCAACCGCTCCTTCTCTATCAGCCGCAATCAGCTGTTCGCCTGCCTGCTCGGCTTCCTCCGCGCTGGCGAAACCGCCCTTGCGCACCCGCTCACGCCGTCCGCTTGCGCCGACCACCTGGACCGCGAAGTACCACGACCCATGCCGGAGCTCAGCCAATCGCGGACAAGACCGATCCGCTCCCTGGCACCCGCAGCGGCGGTAGACGATCAGCACGTTCCCACCCATCGTGCATCACCTTCTTCAAGGAAACGGGGCGAAGTGCTTCTATGACGTCGACGTCAGTGATGGATGCAGCCAGCGCCGAGGCCCTCGTTCTATTAGCAGCTGGCTCTGCCTCAAAAATTCTCCTCAAACATTGGTCGCCCCGCTATGACGAGATCGCTTTATCGGCATGCCCGAAAAGTAAATTGAGTTTATCCGTTTCAAACTGTCGTAGGGCTTCGCTACGTTACTTATGGAGGTGCTGAACAAGATCAGCAAGCTCGGAGGGGACATGGCCAAAAGGCGCGGCATATGGGCCGAACTGCAGCGTGAGCGAGCACGTCAGCAGCGGTTGGAGCAGCAGGCCCGCCGAACAGCAGCTCAGGCAGCGGCCCGAGCAGAACGTGAACGGGCGCGTGCTCAGCGTGCCGCCGCACAGCGTGCCGCTGCGAACGAGCGTGAGCGCAAACGCCTATATATCGAGTCCCGCAAGTCCGAGGCCGCCGAGTCGACGGCCGACCTTCAGTCCGTCGTCGAGGAACTAGACTCCGTACTCGTCACAGGCGTCAGACGGCGGCCGGAGCTCACCTTCGCCTCCCTCAAACGCACTGTTCAGCCGACCACCTTCGACCCTGCGGGTCTGGATGTCCCTCCGCCAGGCAAGCCGCATTGGGCTTCATTCGCTCCCCGCCCACCCGGCGTGTTCGGTCGGTTCTTCAACGCCGCACGATACGAGCGCGAGGAAGCCGAAGCCAGGCAGAGGTACCAGGAAGAAGTGACATGTTACGAGGCAGGCGTCGTCGAGCGCCAGAGACAGTTGGAGGAGCGGCGGCGCTCCTACCAGCAGTGGGTGGCTAGTCAGCGCAAGGAAGCAGAGGACTACAACACCCAGGTCGACGACTTCGAGAGAAGGGCGCGAGCAGGCGACTCCGACGCTGTGGCGCAGTTCTTCACCCTGGTCCTCGACGCCTCACCGTACCCAGAGACGTTTCCGCACCAGACACGAGTGATCTACCGCCCAGAGGCCAAAGAACTTGTTGTCGAGTACGAACTCCCCTCCCAGGACGTGATTCCCACCACCCGGGGATATCGCTACGTCCAGTCGCGTGATGAGATCGACGCCCTGCCCCGCCCTCCCAAGGAGATCAAGGACCGGTACGGCAACCTCATCGCCCAGATCACCCTTCGCACGCTGCACGACGTCTTCAGCTCCGTCCTCGCCAGCCTCGTCGACACGGCCACCTTCAACGGCCACGCGTCGACGAAGGACCGGGCGACGGGCCAGCCCATCCGTCCCTGCCTCATCAGCGTCACCGCGGCCGGTGACGTGTTCTCCACGTTCGTGCTGACCGACCTCGACCCCGTCCACTGCCTCAAGCAAAAACTCAACGCGCTGGTATCACCGCACCCGTACGAATTGGAAGCGGTACGTCCAGTCGTTGACTTCGAATCCCTCCTTGCCCAGTACAAGTTCGTCGAAGGCATCGACGCCGTCGCCGGACTCGACAGCCGCCCCGACCTACTGGCCATGACCCCCACGGAGTTCGAGCACCTGACCCGCCAGCTCTTCGAAGCCATGGGTATGAAGAGCTGGGTCACCCAGCCCTCCCGCGACGATGGCGTGGACGCCGTCGCCGTCAACGAAAACCCAGTCTTCGGCGGTGTATGCATCATCCAAGCCAAGCGGACCAAGAGCGCCGTCGGAATCGAAGCCGTGCGCGCCCTGGCTGGCGTCATGGAGGACAAGCACGCCACTAAAGGAATCCTCGTAACCACCTCCTGGGTCGGCAAGGACAGCCGTGACTTCGCCTCCCGTCATGGACGCATTCAGCTCATTGAGTGTGAGGAACTGGTCTACCTGTGCAAGGAGCACCTGGGGCTCGACGTTCTCATCAGCTTGCCAAAGCCCCCGCCGCACCGCCGATGAACCCGTCGCCCTTGTGGTGGCCGGATGACGCGCTCAGACTAGCGAGCCACAGCCTCATGTGCCGAACGGCCCACTTATTTATCAATTCGACAGCTCATCGCCGACCTTCCAAGCACTTGGTCCCAAACCGCGGGATCACCCAATCTCATCGTTCACGACGGTATGGAGCGCGCTTTGCCTGAGGCGGCAGACTACAGCTCAATAACACGACCACCGGCCACAGCCGTACTGCCCCCACGGCACGGAGCCCGATGGGAACGGCAGGAGATCAACACGCTCCTCGCCGGGGTACGAGCAGGGATCCCCCTTGAAGAAATTGCGAACTTGCGCGGACGCACCATCAGTACCCTTCAGTCACGCCTGGCCGAAATGATTCCTCCCAGCGAAGATGTGGATCCCATCGACGCCTACAACTGGCATCGAGCACATATCGATCGCATCCTGAACATCTGGCAGACCATCACGGGCACCGGCCTGGACGCCGAGCGGCAGGCAGAGTTCCATGCCCGACCGGAGATCGCCGACCTGCTTAAGTACTCGAAGGACGATCTCGATCGGGCAGGCCGCGCACTACTGGAACACACTGGCCGCCTGCTGTTGACGCCGTGGGCGGTGGAATGCTCCTGGCCCGGGCTGGGACTGGTCGACCTGAGTTGGCAGGCGCTTCGCTCGGCCGATGAAGATACCCTCATCCACGCTCGAGAATTGCCGGCAGCAGCGATCAGCGGCGTCAGCAACTCCCGTCGTCGAGACGTCCTCGCCCGTAGACTCGGCTTGCACGACTATCAGCCGCAGTCACTGGAGACCGTCGGTGCAGCACTTGAGGTGAGCAAAGAGCGAGCACGTCAGCTTCAGGAGAAGGCACTGCAGCGGCTGCGTGCCGAGCACCGGATGCCATGGGCGATCGATCATGTCCGAAGCCTCGTCCACCGGTCGTTGGAACAGGCCAGCGAGTCCTCGGTTGATTCCGCTGAAGCTCTGCTCACCCTCTCCGAGATTGCACTACCGAACGCCGATCCGCGCCTGGCCGTCCGATTCATGGCCACAGTCGCCAAATACAGCTTGCAGGAAGGCAAGAAATTCGCTGCGCAAACCATTAGCATCCTCGCTGGGCGGCGTGAGAGGGAGCGGCAGCACCTTCGGCAGACGGGTGCGGCAAGGCGTGCCACCGAACGCTGCGCCAGGCTGCTCGCTGCGACTGTGTGGCCTTCCACACGAGGCGACCTTCCGGACACACGACAGGTACGGGCACTTCGCTCAATCCGTGAACGGGAACACAGCGGCCTATGGGACTCCCCCAAGCTGAGCCGCAAGGTCGCCTACGAGTCAATTGCTGAACTGCGAGTGATCCAAACCTTTGATCTAGCTGATCAAATCGCCTGGTATTGCGAACAACCTGTAGCCATCCCTTACCGATTCGGCGGCGAGGAACGCACCTACTATCCCGACCTCCTGGCCATGACAAAGGACCAGCGGTGCTTTCTTGTTGAGGTCAAACCACATGTTGAAATGGCCACGTCCATCAACCGTGCCAAGGCTGCAGCCATGTTCGCGTACTGCGCCGAGCACGGATGGGGCCACATCGTGACAGACGGCGCTCGCCATATGCGGCAGTTGGCCGACCTGACGGTCGATCCGACAACGGTGGACCTGCTGAGCAGCGCCCTGACGAAACGAGACCTGTACTGGTCAGACATTTTGCACTTGAGGAAAGAAAGGCCGCTGACGAGCATCGAGATCGCGGCCATCGTCCTTCAGCAAGGCTGGAACTTCCAGCTTCGCCCGTACTGCATCTCGACGAACTGTGCCGTATCGAACCCGACCATATAGAGCTAAACCAGCATATTTTGGAGCTCCCTGTAGCTCGACGCTGATCGTTGATGGCTCCTCAAGGGCATCGGTCATGGACGAGACCAGCGAATCAGGCGGACACAAATTCAATGGCCAAGGAATGCCATCCACGCCGTGGTTGCTCGTTCTTTTAATCCGTAGGTTCCGGGTTCGAGCCCCGGGCGCCCTACCACTCCGACCTGGGATTTCCCGCGATTGTGTAGTCGAGTCGTCCGATCGTGAGTCACGGTGAGACACACGTGAGTCACGTACCAGGGCGAGCGTTGTTCACCTTGCGTGCGGTCTTGCGTGCTGCCTTGAGGACCAGCCGGGCGGTGGCTCGGGCGCTCTCGTGATACAGCTGCGGCAGCACCGACGTGTACGTGTCGGCGGTGAGCACGATGCTGGCATGACCGAGCAAGCCCTGCACCACCCGTAGATCCGCTCCTGCCGCCAGGGCCAGCGTCGCAGCTCCATGTCTCAGGTCGTGCAGCCGCACCGGGGGAAGTCCGCTGGCCAGAACCAGTTTGTGGAAGCGGTAGCTGAGGTAGTCGGGATCGATCGCCTCGCCGTTCTCGCGGGTGAACATCGGGGCTGACGGCGACCAACCGGTGCTCAATTCGCCGCGCTGGACTCCTTCGTGGCTGTGTAGCAAGCGGAGGGTGTCGAGGTCCAGAGCGATCCCACGCTGGCTGGAGGCGCTCTTCGGCGGGCACGGGAACAGGCCGTGGTCGGTGTGGACGAGCTGGCAGGTGATGGTGAGTTCGCGCCGGTCGGTGTCGAGGTCGATCCAGCGCAGGCCGACCACCTCGGCGCGCCGCAGGCCGCGCAGAGCGATCAGCCACCACAGCACGAATAGCCGGTCGTCGCGGACGAAGGCGAGGAACTCGGTCAGCTGCTCGACCGTCCACACCGCCACAGCGGGGCGCTCGCCGGTGCGCCTCCACGCGGCCACCCGCCGTGGGGTCCACACCATTGGGTGGACGTGGCGTGGCGACGGCAGCCGTAGCCCGCGAGCCGGGTTGTCACGGATTACGTCTTCCCGGACGGCTTCGTTCAGCGCAGCCCGCAGCGTCGCGCGAATCCTTTCCAGGGTGGCCGCGCTGATCGGCTTGCCGTAGCGGGTGCGGCGCCTGGCCACAGCGGTGAACATCCTCACGACGTGCCGCCTCGACAGGCCGCGAAGCGGGATCAGGCCGAGATGGGGAATCAGAAACAGCCGAACGTGGTCACGGTAGGCCTTGTAGGTGGTCGGTCGGATTCGCTGCTCAACCACCGGCAGCCAGTAGCGCAACCACTGAGCGACCGTGCAGTAGCAAGTCACGGGTGCCGCCTCCAGCGACTGAGTGAGATCGCGGGCGGCCTGCTGCGCGGCGTCGGCTGTGGGGAAACCGCCACGGCGCAGTCGCTGCCGCCGCCCGGACACGTCCGTCACCTGGACGGCGAAGTACCAGCTGCCGTGGGTGGGATCCGCCAGCCAGGCGCAGCGGTTTCCCAGCCGCTTGCCTGTCACCGCGTCGGTACAACCACAACGTCGATACACCACGTGATGATCTTGAATGCGTGCCATCGTCACTCACCCCTTGCTCGGGTCACGTCAGACGACAGCAACAGCAGCATCTCGACCCGTTCAAGATCAGGTAGATCTGCCAGGCCACTGATCAGCCCGTTGATGACCCCCGCCATGATGACCTCGGCCATGACCAGCGAGAAGGCCGCAGCCAGCTGGGCCTCCTCTGATCATTTGTCGCCGAGCAGGCCGCCAGCGCGCGCCAGGACGGTGAGTTGTTCTTTCGCGAGCACCGTCGACTCTGGGGCGTTGAGGGATCCGTCCGCATGAGGATGCAGCCCAAGCAGTGCGCCCTGAACTGGGACGGATAGTTCCGGCAGATCCTGGATACGCCCACGCAGGTGATCCTCCACCGTGGCCAGGACGTCCGTGCCCCACCGCTCGACCACGTGCTCGCTGGTGTCGACGGTCACATACTCGTCGTCGCCGGTAAGCGCGCCATCGTCGGCCAGCAAGTCGAGCAAGCCATCGAGCTGGGACTTGCCGTCCGCGAGTCGAAGTTGCCGGGTGATCGGATCGTAGAATGCGTTCAGGCAGTGGTTGCCGCGGCGCAGCAACGACTCCTCCAATCCGCCCTCCCATGTCAATCGCTCCAACTCCACCCAACCGGCGCCCAGCAGCTCCGTCTCCAAGCAGTCCAAGACGCTGTCCGAGTAGTGATCCGCGCTACTGGTCCCGTACAACCGCTGGTAGATGTCCCCCCGCCAACCGCCGTCCTGGTTGGCCGTCCCGGCGACATCACCGGTGGTGACGATCGACGCGAGCAGCTCAGCGGCTTCTGGAAAGTCGGCGTCGGGACAGCCATCGCGGTGGCACCAGTTCTCTCCCGGACACGCCAGGACCACTCGACGCACCGCTTCCACCGCGTCTGTACCGTCGGCAGAACGGCTTACGCACAGCAGATAACTGTGCAGTGGACCGGGCACAGCAATCAGTCCTTCGGCGCCGTGCAAGGCCGCACCGTACACGTACACGATCACTCCGCTTTCCCCCTCGCCCGCCCAGCCGGCGATGGCCGCGCGGGCGGTGGCCAGCGTGTGTGCATCCACGCTGGGGTCCCACCCGTCCAGCACCCATCGGGCACTGTGGCGCCAGTCCCCCGCGGCCCCGAGGGCAATGGCGAGCGTCTCATAATCTTCAGGCGTGTTGTCAGTGACCGGCAGCCCTCCAAGAGTCGTCAAAGTGGCCAGCAGTTCGCTCGCACTCCCGGATCCTGTGCCGCCGGCAACGACTTCGCCGGTTCGACCGCCCACCAGCGCCTGCCCTCGGGAATCAATGCCTCGTTGGCCTCCGCGTCGATCGGAACAGTCGTGGCGGGTCCGCGCTCGCCAGTGACGCCCAGGAGCGTGCACAGAGCCACTTCCCACTCCCCGATCCCACCACGCACCATGGCCAGCTCCGGCCGTTCCGGGTCAGAAGCAGGCAGGAGAACAGTCACGTCACCGAGCTCGGCGAGAGCGCCCACCACCAGGGGCCGCTCGGGGAGAGCTTCCGGATCAAGCGAGTCAGCCCGAGGCTCCGATCTTGGCTTGCCGTGCCGGTCCAGACCGGCACGGCAAGCCGTGCCGGTCCAGACGCGGAATCCATGATGGACGCTGCTCCTGCCGCCACTGGATGCGGTCCAACGTGGTCAACAATTCCCGCTTGGTTGGATTCGAGTGAAGAAAGCCGGCGGCGGGCCGTACCAAAGCCTCCAGATCCGCTTTGCGAAGTTTCTCCGGCTGTTCAGGCACGTCAACGAACACCTCTGGCACGACCATCTGAGCGAAACGCGCTTGGACCGCAGCGGTGAACTTCGCCGCGAAGTCACCCCCTGGTGGACTCGAACGCTTTTCTCATCGGCTCCAAATCAACGCGGTCCCCCACGAGGCTATCCATCATCGAAAGCAGCACTTCGTTCTGGTTGTATGCGCTGAGCATGACCACGACCATAACGGCCGACGCCAACACGGACATGCCCTTCGCGCCAATGGGCCACTGGTTACGGTCCTGAGGGATCGCCGCCACTGCTTGGCATCTCATCTCGGCGTGCCCCGTGCATGCGGACTGTCCAATGCGAGCCGCGCCCGAATGTCGGCACCCTAGGGACGGTTACCTTGGGTGGGCGCTTGGATGCATGGCGGTAATCACGCAGGATAGGTTCGTGGACTTGTGGGCCGAATGGAACGACCCGGTTGAGCTACGGATGCGGCTGGACGCTGCGTTGGTCGAGATTGCTGAGTTGCGCGAGGAGAACGACCGGCTCAGGAAGCTTCTCCGGCAGCAAGCCTCGGCCTCGATCGAGCGCGGCCCCATCGGACCTGATCGAATCTCCGCTATACCCGTCAACCTGCCGCAGGACGGCTTGCCGTATGCGGACGCGTCGTCGCCTCCGTCCGAGAAGCTCGCCTTGTTCAAGGCGTTGTTCGTCGGCCGCCGCGATGTGTACGCGACCCGCTTCTTCAGCCGCAAGACCGGCAGGCACGGGTGGAGCCCCGCAGAGAAGGAGTTCTGGCGCAAAAGGGACGACGCCGAGCGGGAGTTCCTGCCGCTGACAGATGAAGTTCTCATCGCGCACCTGAGCCGAACCACCGACGGACGCGACTCCCATGTCGGGCTGTATCCAATGCTGCCCGACGACACCTGCCAACTGCTGGCATGCGATTTCGACGGCGCGGGCTGGCAGGGCGACGCTGCCCCCTACGCGGAAGCCTGTACGCGGGCCGGCATCCATACGGCGACGGAGATTTCCCGATCCGGAGCCGGCGCCCACGTGTGGATGTTCTTCACCGAGCCCGTCCTGGCCGCCTCGGCACGTGCCATCGGCATGGGACTGTTGCGTGAGGCGATCGACCGGCGAGGCACTATGTCGCTGGCCAGCTATGACCGGCTGTTCCCCGCGCAGGACTCACTGCCGGTCAAGGCGGCGGCTCGATTCCGGTTCGGGAATCTGATCGCGCTGCCGTTGCATGGTGGTAGCCGGGAGCAGGGCACAACACTGTTCTGCGACCCCCACACCTGGCAGCCGTATGAGGATCAGTTCGCGTTCCTGTCCAGTGTGCGCCGGCTACGCCCAGTCGAGGTGGATACGCTGGTGAAGCGGTTCGGCCAGATCGACGCCGGACCGTCGACGTCGGGCGGGCTGCCGGCCAAGCCTCGTAAGGGCGCGCTGGGTGTCGCTCCTCACCAGGTGCACGCGCGGCTCGGCGCCATGCTGGCGATCTCGACCGACGGCCTGCCTGCGCCGCTGATCGCCGCGCTCAAGCATCTGGCCGCCTTTCACAACCCTGAGTTCTACCGGCGGCAGTCGATGCGGTACTCGACCTTCGCCACCCCGCGTTTCGTACGCTGCTTCGACGACAGCGACCCCGACTGGCTACGACTCCCACGAGGACTGGCGGAAGAAGCGGAACACCTCGTTGCGGCAGCGGGCGGCACCGTCGAGATCGCCACCACGGTGCCGGACCATGACCCGATCGGGGTTCGTTTCGCCGGTGAGCTGACGAACGTACAGACCGAAGCTGTCACGGCAATGGCCAAGCACCTCACGGGAGTCCTGGTTGCGCCGCCTGGCGCGGGCAAGACCGTGATGGCCTGTGCACTGATAGCCCGGCACCAAGTACCAACTGCGATCATCGTCAACCGCGCCGAACTGCTCGACCAATGGAAGGAACGGCTGACGACGTTCCTCGACCTTGACGGAGCGCGGGTGGGCGCCAAGGGCAAGGGCAAAGACAAGCGCCACGGTGTCGTCGATGTCATCATGCTGCAGTCTGTAGCCCACCGCGACGCCGACCCGTCACTGCTGGACGAGTACGGCATGGTCATCGTCGACGAATGTCACGCGATTGGTGCTCCGGCAGCCGAGGCCGCCATCCGTCAAGTGGCCGTGAAACGTTGGATCGGGCTATCGGCGACGCCGTACCGGGCCGACCAGATGGACGCGCTCATCACGATGCAGTGCGGACCAATCCGGCATGAGATCACCGCCGAGGTGTCGTTCGCCCAGCGATTGATCGTTCACGCGACCGACTTCAGCACCGAAGAGATAGGAAACGACGGCGCCTCCTTCCAAGCGATCTACGGCGAACTGGCCGCGGACGACACCCGGACCGCTCAGATCGCCTCCGACGTCGCGGACGCGGCAAGCCGGGGCAGGAACAGCCTGATCTTGACCAATCGAATGGAACACCTCCAATGCCTGGCCACGGCCCTGGCGGACCGGGGCGTGGCCGCGACGCTCCTGCACGGGCAGCTCAGCACCGCCGAACGCGACCACGTCGGCACCCGCCTGACCGATACCGAGGCAGGACCGCTGGTGCTCCTGGCCATCGACAAGGTCGCAGGTGAGGGGTTCGACCTGCCCCGGCTGGACGCCCTGTTCCTCGCGATGCCGATCTCGTTCAAAGGAAAGGTGATCCAGCACGTCGGCCGGATCATGCGAGAAGCCGCCACCAAGCACGACGTCGAGGTACACGACTATCTGGACGCACGAGTCCCACAGTTGGAACGCATGTACGGCAAGCGCCGCCGCACCCTCACCCGCCTCGGCTTCACCACCACAACATCTGGCTCAGATGGGAGCCCACCGACCACCACCGCTCCCCCGCGTCCTTCCCCGCCAAGGACACCAGCAGAGATCGCACGGCCAAGCGACCGGCAGCCGACCGCATCGCAGGTGCGCGCGTGGGCTCGTGAACAAGGATTCCCGGTCGCTGACCGTGGCAGGCTTCGCCCCGAGATCTGGGAAGCCTGGCATGCTGCCGCCGACACCATTTCCGAAGAGAACCACTGACTCGAAGAGAACCTTGTGACGCGGACGGATGCTGCCCATCGACGCGAGTAAGCCTCGGCCACCAGTTACGCTGAAGGTGCAACACAGGCGCCGCGACGGAGGGAGTCGAGCGACGGTGAGCGTGGACCTCGAACACGAGCCCATTCATGACCTCGCCCGCCGGGTCATCCGGTTGGCCGAGGAAACCCAGCACGCCGCTCAAGTGCTCGAACGCCGTCTGGAAGCGCTGGAACGCCGCTCCGAAGCCGCAGGCAGAGCCGAACGCATCCTGAGCATCGCCGCCAGCATGCGAACGCACCTCGGTCAGGACCGGCTGTCCGTTGAAGATCTGTACGACCCGGACACCGGACTTCCCGCGTGATCATCGATTCCAGCGCCATCATCGCTGTCATCAATGGTGAGCGCGAGGCCACCCAATTCGCCCACGCCATCGCCGCAGCCGTGTGCCGTATCTCAGCCGTCAACTACGTCGAGGCGGCCATCGTGGCGGACAACCGCGGTGAGGCCATGCGCAACGCCTTCGACACGCTCATCAATGAGATGGGCCTCATCATCGAGCCTGTAACTCCCAATCAGGCCAGAATTGCGCGCCAGGCATACCAGATCTACGGGAAGGGCAACAACTCCAAGGCCAGGCTCAACATGGGCGACTGCTTCGCCTACGCTCTCGCCAAAGACTTCGACCAGCCCCTGCTCTTCAAAGGCGAGGACTTCCCGCACACCGACATCACCCCTGCACAGCCCTGACGGTCCAGAATTCCCCTCTGCCCAAGCGTGACCACCGGGGTCCTCGCCGAAGTATTGTGTGCTGCTGTGACTCGCCGCCCCCTTGACGATCGCCTGGATGAGCTGATCGAGCAGGCTCGGCATCCTCGACCTGCCGCTGCCCGACCCGCCACCGGCCGGAGCCAAATGGATCCACGCGTTCCGGCGCTGGGCCAGGTGAGAGCATGAGCGAATACCAGTACTACGAGTTCCTGGCCATCGACCGGCCACTCACCGACCAGCAGCAGGCCGAGGTCCGCACCCTGTCCACCCGGGCACACATCACCGCCACCAGCTTCACCAACGAGTACCACTGGGGCGACTTCCGCGGGGACCCGTCCCGCATGGTGGAGCGTTACTACGACGCCCACCTGTATCTGGCCAACTGGGGCACCCACCGGATCATGCTGCGCCTGCCCAAGGCCGTGCTCGACCTCAAGCAGGCCGAACGTTACTGCGTGGGCGAGCAGGTCAGCGCCTGGACCAGTGGCGGGCGCCTCATCCTCGACCTCACCAGCGAGGCGGAGGAGGAGTCCTGGGAAAACGACGTCGAACGCTCGCTGTCGGCGATCGTCGGCATCCGCGCCGAGCTGGCCGCCGGTGACCTGCGGCCGCTCTATCTGGCCTGGCTGTCGGCGTACGGGACCTGGGAGCGTGACGAGGACGCCTTCGACTACGAGGAAGAGGACGAGCTGGAGCCGCCCGTCCCGCCAGGACTGAGTTCGCTCAGCGCGCCGCAACGGGCCCTGGCCGACTTCCTACGCCTGGACGACGACCTGCTCGCGGCAGCCATCGAAGCCAGCCCGCCGGCGCGATCCGTACAGCATGATCGAAAAGCCCTGGCCACCTGGATCGGCGCGCTGCCCACCAAGCGCAAGGACGCACTGCTGCTGCGGGTGGCCGAGGAGGACGCCGCGAGCGTTCGCCGGGAGCTGCTGGGCGAGTTCGGTGGGGAAAGCACCGATCGGGAGGTGGAGACGGGGCGGACGGTCGCCCAACTGCTGGACGCCGCCGCCGCCCGCCGCCACGCCCGCGAGCAACAGGAGACGGCCCGGCGCGCCGAAGAACAAGCCCGCCGGGAACAGGAGCGACGGCAGGCCCGGGAACTCCACCTGAACCAGCTCGCCCAGGACCTCGATGCCGTGTGGGACGTGGTGGAGACCTCCATCGGCACCAAGAAGCCACGCGAATACGACCTGGCCGTCGAGCTCCTGCGCGACCTGCACGCCCTGGCCATCCGCGACGACCACGCCGGCGCCTTCGCCCAGCGCCTCACCCGCCTCCGGGAACGCCACCAGGGCAAGCCCAGCCTCATCAAGCGGCTCAACGACGCGGGCCTCACAGCCGAGTAACCGGCGATCTCATGCCTGGTGGCCAGCGGTCCGTACCACCGAGATTCACGTAGCCACACTGCCGGGACAGTCGAGAAGTGTGCATGGTCAAGGGATGCCAACCGTTTCACGGTTGCTCGTTGGATGCTCGTCGGCACCTGATACGGCATAGCACTGGGCGGCATTCTCGGACATTTCGAGCGCGGGCAACGCATGACATCGCGACACAAGAGGACACGATTCGATAGTGGGCGGCATTGAGAACTGCGACTTTTAATCCGCAGGTCGCGTCAGCTTCTCACCATCACCGCCCGCATCCTGCACGCCGCCATGCCTGCGGCCTCTACGACCAGGGGCGATCCCCGTCCGTCCGCAGGCACGACGTGCACCGAATACGAGTGCTTTGTCCGGTAATCATGGTCAAACCTTTGCTCTGCCTGCTGTCCAAAATCGGGCCTGACCGCAGGTATTTATAAAGGTGACAGGGACCAGGTGGCCCAGGTAATCGGGCCGCACCCCACATGGCTTCACCGCCGAGCAACGCGACATCACCAACCACATCATTCTCCGTACCAGGCAAACGGCGAAACCGTACCGCTCAGCACGACCGACGCCCCCCGACTGCCGCGAAAGGTGTCCATCGAGCCGGCAGCGACGACACACGCCATCCCCGGCCGGCGTGCTGGAAACGGCTTCTCATCTCGCTCGCACGCGTGGGTGCGCTCCCGCGCACGGGAGTTGTCCTTAACTCTGTGGTGCCTCAAGCGATGCGCGAATGCAGCGGCGGCGAAGCGGTGCGGAAACCGCCAGCACCCGGGACCGGTGTTGACCGTCGGATTCGGCCTTGACCAGCGCCATCCAGGTGGGCGTCGATACGCCCTGTCCGGCACGGCCATCGATGCGGCGGGTGACGACCACCGGCGTGCTCGCCCGGCCCACACCCACCGCATCGGCCGCGCCGGGCGGGAACACGACGGCCCCGGTGCCCCACGCCGTACCGACGGCGCCAGGGGGCGACAGGGCCGCTGTGCGCCCGTGCCCAGCGATCCCCGGGGCCGCGGCCGAGCGGGACACCGCGGGACGAGTGCTCGGAACCGGACTTACCCAGCTCCGCAGGTGGGCGAGGGGCAGCCAGTGCCTTCGCTAGCCATCAGGAACTGAACGCAGCAACCCCGCGCCGAACTCCATCCGCTTCCCTGCTCACCGTCACAGCAGCCCCACCCAACAGCACCGAAGAGAAGAGGACGACACACACCATGGCCGAGGGACGCACCTTCAAACGCTGCTCCTGCCGCAACAGCGACGGCAAAGCACTCGGGCAGCAATGCCCCAAGTTGCGCCGCGCCGACGGCGGATGGAGCTACCGGCACGGCATCTGGAACTACCAGATCGAACTCCCACCCGGCAGCGACGGCAAGCGGCGCGGGCCGCTGCGTCGCGGCGGCTTCGCCACCCAGGACGCTGCCAAGGCTGAGCTTGGCCAGGTGCGTGACCTGCTGGCGCTGGCCGATCCGCGCGAGCCTGCCACTCGCATCCAGATCGCGGACCTGATCAAGCGGACCCTGGCCGAGACCGACACGCTCCCGGACGTGGAGACGGTCCGCCGTAAGGTCAAGACCGGGCAGCATCTGACCCAGGAGATCACCGTCGAGCAGTGGCTGGCGGAGTTCCTCAACCGCAAGCGGAAGATCGAGGAGACCACCCGCCGCTCCTACGAGGGCCACATCCGCCTCTACCTCACCCCGTATCTGGGGCGGCTGCGGCTGGATCAGCTCAAGGTCAGCGACATCGCGTTGATGTTCGAGCAGATCGAGGAGTTCAACGACACCATCGCCGAACGCCGCGCCGACCCCGACCCAGCGGTGCGCGAGAGCGTCAAATACCGGCGGCCGATCAGCATCGCCACCATGCACCGCATCCGCGCCACCCTGCGGCACGCCCTGAACATGGCCATGCGCCAGGACCGGCTGATCGACTTCAACCCCGCCGCCGTCCTGGAGATGGCCGCCTACACCCGGCCCAAGGCACTGGTGTGGACCGAGGACCGGGTCCGTTCCTGGCAGGCGGACTACCGCGCCTACCGGGAGGCGGAGAAGCAACGCCGGGGCGGGCGGCGGGTCGATCCGATCGACGCTTACACCAGCGTGCCACGCCCCTCCCCGGTCATGGTCTGGACACCGGCGCACACCCGCCGGTTCCTCCAAGAAGCCAAAGCGCACCGCCTGTTCGCGCTCTACCAGCTGATCGCGCTGCGCGGGCTACGCCGGGGCGAGGCGTGCGGGCTGCGCTGGAAGGAGGTCGACCTTGACAGCCGTACCGTGACCGTGAACTGGCAGCTCGTGCAGCTGGCCTGGGAGGTCCACGAGGGCACTCCGAAGACGGACGCCTCGGTCCGGATCATCGCCCTGGACACCGACACCGCCCAAGTCCTGCGCGCCCACCGGCAGCAGCAACGCCAGGAACGCCTAGCCATGGGCGAGGCATGGACCGACAGCGGGTTCGTCTTCACCCAGCCCGACGGCAGCCGCCTGCATCCCCAGCACGTCTCCGACCAATTCCTCTGGCTGGCCTACCTGGCCGGCCTGCCGCCGATCCGCCTGCACGATCTCCGCCACGGTGCGGCCTCGCTGATGCTGGCGGCCGGGGTGGAGATGAAGGTGGTGCAGGAAACGCTGGGGCACACCTCCAGTGCGTTCACCGCCGACACCTACACCTCGGTCTATCCGCAGGTGGCCACGGCGGCGGCCGAGAAGACCGCCGCCCTGCTGTTCGGCGAGGAAAGCCAGGCTGAGGCCGGGAAACTCATCTCACTGAGGAGCTGAACAGTCGGATTAAACGTCCGGCCCCGCGTTCGCCGCCTGCTCGCGGCGAGGCGGGGCCGGTCTCTTGCCGCAGGAGTCGGAGGTGGTGAACGGATCATGGAATGTGCGGGGTTGGTGCGGGCGAGCACGTATGGAGCACGCAAACGCTAGACGAAAATTCTAGAACGAGTCCGATCCCGCATAGCCGCAGGTCAGACCATAATCAAAGCGCGCCCTGCAGGATTCGAACCTGCGACCGTCGGATTAGAAGCAAGATCTTTTAATGACGCCCTGTGCCTTTGGGTGATGGTTCGTGCCGCCTCAGCGCGGTTTGCGTGTCAGGCAGTGCCGGGTCCTGACGACGTGTGACGGGGCGTACGAGCACGCACCGAGCACGGCGGCATCCCTCACCCCCAGGGACCCGAACGATCATAATGGATAGCCTGGCGACTGTTAACCTCGATGACTCACGCCTTGATCGTCCTGAGTAATGGGTTCGGTGTGGCGGAGGTTTCCGCCTGATCATCCTGTTCGTTCGCTCGGTGTGCCGTAGTGTGCCGCCCGAGGCGCTCGGATGGGCG
>NZ_JBGNUW010000056.1:0-17221 GCF_041950495.1 Nonomuraea sp. MTCD27
CTACCACAACCGCAGACGCTGGCAGCAGACCAAGGCACCCCCATCCGACGAACCGGTCACCGACAGCTGAGCACCCGCTCTACACGGCCAGGCTGTAGTTATCGGTGCATTGTGCTTGACAGATCTCCACGACGTTGCGCGTCTTGTAGTGCTCGGGATCGAAGCCGGTCGGGCGGCCACCGCGGCGGCCGCGCCGGCGACGGTTGGCCCGCTGATCCTTCGGTTCCGGAATGGTGTGGCGGATCTTGCGGCGGCGCAGATGGCACCGGTTGGCGCGGGAGCTGTAGGCCTTATCGGCGGTCAGGCTGTCGGGCCGGGTGCGCGGCCGGCCCGGGCCCCGGGCGTGGCACGCGGATCTTTCCCAGGACAGGGCGCAGTTGTGGGCTGTCGCCGTACTGGCCGGGCGTCAGGACCAGGGCCAGCGGGCGGCATCGGCCGTCGGCGGCCAGGTGCAGCTTGGTGGAAAAGCCGCCGCGCGAACGCCCTAGACACTCGCCGCTTGGACCACCTCCGCCAGCCGGGCGCGCAGGGCGGTCAGCACCGGATCGCCCCGCTTTGTCCCCGCCGGTTCCCCTTTTTGTCCGGCCACGACAGGCGGGGCGGTGCGGGGTGCGCCGGCTGCGTGCTGGTGGGCGCGCATGGTGGTGGAGTCCACCGCCACGTTCCAGTCCAGTCGGCCCGCCGCATCCTCCAGGGCCTGCAGCTCGGTCAGTAACCGTTCCCAGGTCCCATCTGCTGACCAGCGGCGATGCCGTTTGTAGGCAGTGATCCAGCAGCCGTAGCGCTCGGGCAGATCCCGCCAGGGCACCTCGGTCCTGGTCCGATAGAGCACAGCGTTGATCACCGTTCGATGGTCGCTCCAGCGGCCACCACGCGTGCCGCCCGCGGGCAGCAGCGGCTTGAGACGTTCCCACTCGGAGTTCGTCAGATCACCACGACCCATACGCCAAGCGTGACATCCTCGCCACCCACCGTCATGAGATCTAAGAAACAGCTCCTAGGGCAGACAGGGTGCGGGTAGCCGGCCGGGCGGGAATCGACGGAGAGCCAGGGCAGAGCAACCTGCGGCAGCCGAACACCAGGTTCGTCGCCGTTACGTCGTACTTCACGGGGCGCATCCACCAGCAGACCCTCCTTCACCCAACATACGCACGTCGAACGAGGTGACGGTGAGGACCTCCACCTCAACCGGAATGACGGGCCGCGCAGCGGGGGTCATCCCTACGCCGATCTACCGTCATTTCCCGGAATGCCCTGGTCAAACGCTTGAGGCCGTCTAACCAAGTCCGCCACTCGCGCAGCAGCCTCCACGGGATCTTCGTGTTCCCATACCCGCAGAACGTGCCACCCGGCCTCTCTCAGAAGGCGGTCTGTTTCCGTATCACGTTCGCGCGTGCGGCGCACCTTCTCGGCCCAGAAGCCGGCGTTGGTGACGGCGACAGTGTGATGGGTGGGACAGCCATGCCAGAAGCATCCGTCCAGAAAGACCGCAACCTTCGCCCGCACGAAAACCAGGTCAGCCGTGCGTCGGACCTCCTTCAACGGCCGACGGGAGACCCGATACCGCAGGCCCAGGGCATGAACAGCTCTCCGGAGCGCGAGCTCGGGCTTGGTGCCCTTCCCCTTGTTTGACCGCATGCTCGCCCGCACAGCGTCGCTCGACGCCCATGACTGAGTCGGTCTGGCCACAGGGACAACCTTAGCCCCAGAGCCAACGTCCTGGCCTGTGGGATCGCCATCAGGCCTGACGCGAACAGGTGCTCGATTTTATGACCAAGGAGGTGTTTACTATCTCCCAAGTGATCTCCGTGGTCACTCCGCTTGCCAGAATTTCGCATCACTAGGAAGGCAGGACAACAACCGCCCCTATAGTTACAGGGCCGTCGTTGTCGGGGAGGGTGTGTTGATGACTGGGACGATCCGCACGATGGATCTGTTTGCAGGCGCAGGCGGACTGGCCCAGGGGTTCAAGCAGGCCGGACTTGGCTACGAGACCGTGTTCGCAGTCGAGATCGACCCGGCTGCTGCGCGCACCTTCAAGCAGAACTTCGGGTGCCCGGTGTATGACGGCCCCATCGAAAGAGTCTCAGTCGAGGACTACCCGCAGGCCGACGTGATCATCGGAGGCCCCCCGTGCCAGGGGTTCAGCCCGCTGGGACGCGATCGTGACGACGTGAGCCGAGCCGAGATCAACGAACTCTGGCAGCAGTATCTGAAGGCCGTGCGCCAAGTGAGGCCGAAGGCCTTCGTGATCGAGAACGTACCAGAGTTCCAGAAATCAGCGCAGTTTGCCCGCCTTCTCCAGTTGATGAGGACAGACGAGGACCTCAAGCCCTACGAGTTCGGCTTCGGGGTTCTCAACGCCGCCGACTACGGCGTGCCGCAGAACAGACGACGAGGCATCTTCATCGCCGTCCGCGGAGTCGACGAGGTTCCCTGGCCTCCGCGGCCGACCCACGGCCCCGACTCCCGTGAGCAAACGCCGTACCGCACCCTGCGCGACACGATTGCGGACCTCCCTGCCTATCCGGAGCTCACAGAGATCTCCGTCGACGATGCCGGGCGACAGGATCTTCACATCCGTCGGACACCCACGCAGAAGTCTCTTGAGCGGTACCGCGCGATCCCTGCCGGCGGCAATCGTTTCGACCTTCGCCGCAACCGCCCAGACCTGGAACCGCGGTGCTGGGCAGAGAAGCCGACAGGCACGACGGATGTCATGGGCCGGCTCTGGTGGGATCGCCCCAGCGTGACGATTCGGACGGAGTTCTATAAGCCCGAGAAGGGGCGCTACCTGCACCCCGTTCACGACCGGCCTATCACCCATCGCGAGGCTGCGCGGATTCAGAGCTTTCCGGACGATTTCGTATTCGTGGGCTCCAAGATCGAGGTTGCGCGCCAGATCGGCAACGCCGTACCACCTCGACTCGGCCAGCGGCTCGCCCATTTCATTTACGAACTCGCCTTCGCCTCCGCCGATTCAAAGGCACAGAGGAGCTCGCCTGAGGCAACTGATAGTCATCGCCTCGACTAAGCTCCCGAAACATCGTTACATAGTCGGATGCATTACTGCGCTTACCATCCGCGATGTAGCCCTTAACCAACATAAACATCAGAACGGAATCAGCGAGCACGCCGATGGCTAAAGGCAGCGTCCAAAGGCAGGCTATCGCAATAATTATCCACATCGGCGGCAACCGTCCACCCCAGTGGCTGGCTACAGCGTAGCCAAATGTGAGTCCCATTCCCAGTTGAGCAGGAACCAGGGTCCCGATGATTCGGGCAATCTTTCGTTGCGAACCGATGTGTCGTTTCACGCTTGACAGAAGCCATTCACGGCGCTGCACCAACCCTTTCTTCGACGTCTAAACACAGCGCCCAACCCTCGCCAGATTGGGCGAGAGCGGACAAGCGATACGGGCACCTTGACACAACACCTAGAGGCCAGTGTCTCCCTAACCGATGGCCAAGCGGCAATCCTCCGGACCATAAGAGAGTTAACTATGAACTCCTGCAGGCGCAAGGCGCAGTCGCAAATAGACACCTAAGACGCAATACGTCCCGCGGTGCGCCACGGGAGCCCAAGATGTCGCATTTGTGGCGAAATTTACAGATCTCCGCCTGTGTACTTCGCGAAATCTGCCCTCTTCTTGACACTCCTACCAGCCCGGCTCTACCCTCCAAGCCAGACGGTAAAGCTGTCTTGCCGACCATCGCCCGGATGAGCTTCTAAGCCTGAAGGTGTTGGCCTAAAACTGAAGCCCCTGCCCCCGCCCGTTGTGTCACCCTCAAGCCGAAGGTGGCTTGTCGAGGCAGGGCGATAAAGAGCCTTGTTGTCGGGATCAATCACATGGCTCTGCGTTAAGCGTGCCGGAAATAATTTCTCGACGAAAGGTGTCGGCAGCACAATGACGACTTCACACGGCAAACAACTGGAGCGACTGGAGCGGTCGCTCAAGGAGGCGCTGGCGATCGTCCAGGCAACACCACGTCAAGACCTGCGGGCACAGGAGTGGCTTGAGACCGCAGCTCAGGTGGGCACTCGCCTCTCTGAATCTCGCGACGCCCTCGCCGAGGTTCGTCAGGACGTCGTCGGCGGCGCACGTACGGCACTTCTCCTCTACTTCCGCAGCCACTCCGGTGAAACGCTCCACCCGCATCAGCTGGAAGGGGTTGCAGCCATTCGCGCCTGGGCGCGGCGCATCCGAGAGCTACGCGGGGTTGGCTGGAAGATCGAAACGCTCGGCTCTGGCGCCGAGGCTCCCTACCGTCTTGCCGCACCTCAGCTGGAGGAGACCGTGGCCGTGAGCGAGAGCACCATCGAGTCCATCGGGGGAAAGAATCCCGGCGAGAGACTCATCGAGTATCTCGTCCACATCAGCCCCTGGCCAGCGAGTCCTCAGCAGCTCGAACGCGTCGCCAAGACGCCAACATGGCGCCAGGAGATCCGGGAACTGATCGGCCAGGGATGGCTGATTCAGTCGCACGACGATGTCCCCCAGGAGATCCCGGCGGGGCACTTCAGGCTCGCGAATCTTGAAGCCTAGCCAACAGGGGTTCCATCCAGCCGGCGAGCCTTGTCGTACCCCTCTGGCATAAACGTCTACACCAGCTACCCCTCGTGTGGGTGAGGAGCGGATCGCAGTGGTCAGTCCGAATGAGGCCGGACACGCCGGCATGTCTGAGTGGGCAGGCGAGGACGGCATCGTTGCCCAGGTCATTCTTGATCAGTCCGAAGCCTGCCTCCGCTCCTACGAGGCCAACTCCGCCCTTATCGAAGAGCACGCGAACATCGAGACCTCCATCAGGGAGGGCGGATACGGGAACCGTCAACTGTTCGAGCTGATCCAAAACGGCGCGGACGAGCTTAGAGCAAGCTCTGATGGACTGATTCACGTGGTGTTGGCGAAGGACACACTGTACTGCGCAAACCTCGGCCACCCAGTCACGGACCAAGGTGTGCGGACCATCTTGGCCTCGCACCTGTCTCGTAAGCGAGGCGCCGAGATCGGCAGATTCGGTCTGGGTTTCAAATCTGTCCTGAGCGTCTCCGACCAGCCGCAGTTCTTCAGCCGCAGCGGCTCGTTCGGATGGTCGGCAAGCCGGTCCCGAAACCGCATTCTGGAGCGCGTTCCCGTGACCGGTCCCACACCAGTGCTTCGCATTGCGCACCTCCTTGATGCAGAACAGGAGCGGGCGGCGGACGCAGTCTTGGATGAATTGATGTCCTGGGCTTCCACAGTGGTAAAGCTTCCACTGCGTCGCAACGGCGACTACGCAGGACGCGTGGCTCAGCAACTCCGCACGTTCCCCGAGGTGTTCGCGGTCTTCTCCCCGCACGCCGGCCGGGTCGTCTTGGAGAATCGCACGGACGATCCTTATATCAAGGAGATCATCGTCGGCGGCGACGGCATCCATCGCTCACTTCGTGTCATCGAGAACAGCGTTGAAGCCGATCCAATCGAGTGGGCGGTGTTTGAGACAGTCTCTCCGCTGACGGATGAGGCGTGGGCCGAGGCCGGCGAGTACCGAAATCGCGTCGAGGTTCCGATCGCATGGGCTGTGCCGGCCTCTGGATGGCAGAAGGAAGGTACCTTCTGGGCCTTCTTTCCGACAGAGTACAAAACCACCCTTAGTGGGGTTCTAAACGCCGCGTGGAAGACCAACGAGGATCGCCAACACATCCTCAGCGGAAACGCCTTCAACGAAGCCCTCATGAAGGAGTCAGCCCGCCTGATCGTGTCTGCTCTTCCAGATCTCTCCACGCCCGAAGACCCCGCGCGGCCGTTGGATCTGATCACCGCACGTGGACGAGAAGTACGCAACTGGGCCGACGATCTACTCACCAGGCTCGTCCGTGCAGAGGCCGCGCAAAACCGTACTCTGCCCGATCAAGACGGGGTGTTTCAACGCCCCGGAGACATAAGGATCCACCCAAAGGTACTGACCGATGATGGGCGATGGAAGTCTTGGGTTGAGCGGTGGGCGACCTATCCTGGTCGCCCTGTCTCGTGGTGTCATCCTTCTGTCGAAAGAACGCCCACCCGTCGCGCCCGTGCCTACTCGCTGGTGGAGGATGCGGGAGGTAGCCCCAGTACCGTCCAGGAGTGGCTGGAGGCTCTCGTAGCCGACGGCACAGCTGCGGCATCCGCAGTCGCGTTGTCGATTGCGGCAGAGATGGCCGGTGACGCGGACGCACCTCGACACGCTTTCGCTGACCAGGCGATCAGGGCTGCGATCTTGAGGACTACCGACGGACGAATGGTCCCACCGCAGGCGGACAGGGTCTTCCGCCGAAGTCCGATGGACCCGACGACTGAGTCCACCGTCTATGTGGACCCGACTCTGGAGGAGGACCCAGCAGTCTCTCGATTCCTTGACGTTCTTGGAATCAGAGAGGCAGACGCCTTCGGACGATTCGCAGCGGCTGTGTCGAGCGGGCTCCGCTTCTACGTAAGCCCTGATTGGGACAAGTTCTGGCTACTTGCGCGGCAGGCAGGAGCCGAACAGGCAGTCGCGCATCTGATCGACCAGGGTGTGGTTGAAGACCTGAAGGTCCGTACGCGTGCAGGAGCTTACAGACCCCTGGGCGAGTGTCTGCTTCCCGGTGCCATCATTCCCTCAGGAAGCCCGGACGACGGCGGGTTCGTGGTGGATGAAGACTTCCACAACGACGACATGGAGATGCTGCGCCAGCTCGGCATGTCCGATACACCAGGCATCGATAGGCCTTCCGCCTCGGCGCCGTGGTTCGGTGACTACAAGACGCGCATGATCGACCAGTACTACAGGAGCCTTCCAGCGGGGGTACGCAGACCACAGCAGAGCAAGATCGAGGTAACGGGTGCTAAGGTCGCGAGCCACATCGGGCTTCTCTTCACCCTTACCCCTGCTGCGCGCGCGCGATTCATTCAGAACCTGCCGGCCAAGGGGATAATCACGTCCTGGACCGCCTATGCGCTCACGCGGCCGGACGACACACCGATGTCCATCCCTTCACCGCTGGTTTGGGCCATCGAACAGAGCGGCAGATTGTCCACGTCGATGGGGATCCGTCGCATACCAGATTGCGTGGGCCCCCGGCTGAGTGACCATGCTCGTGTCCTACCGGTCGCCGACATCGATACCGGCCTTGCTCGTGCTCTCGGCCTTGCCGGCTCCCTTGAGGACATCAAGGGAGCTCTGTGGCTGTCCCTCCTCAACGAGGCGCTTGAGAGCGAGAGGCACATAGAACTGGGTATGCTCTACGCGCTTGCCGCCACACAGTTGAGCGCTCCCCTGAAGATCCGCTGCCAGCAGGGGGAGGAGTGGGTGACCTGCCACCCATCCGAGGCTGTCGCTACCGCGGACGTCGCGCAGTACCGACGCCTGGTGACCGGCGCCATCGCTGCTGTCCTCGTCCCCAAATCGGACGACGTCGCCCACCTAGTGGATCAATGGAGCATGAAGACCTTCGACGAGGTCTACATTACCGAGCTCCGCGCTACGTATCCGGGCGAGCCGACCCCTCTGGAGGATGTGTTCCCACAGCTCAAATTCGAGCCGGGACGCCCTCTACGTGGTCTCAGTCTGCAGCGTTGCGAAGCGCTGGAACAACTCATTCGAACACCGGCAGGTCAGACTGCCGAAGCCGTAGAGATCGGACGACGTGATGAGACGATCTACTGGCTCGATCGCGGTGACGATCTGGAACTACTTCGGGGGGTGAACGCACTTCTCAGGCTGGGGCTCTCCGAGGATCGCTGTCGGCAGGTACTTCAACATCGTGAGGAGGTGCAACGGGACCAGCAGATCGTAAGGGTGCGAGAGCTCCCGGATCTTCGCGACAAGCTGGTGGCCATGCTCGGTGGCGGCGTCCTCCGTGAACGCCTGCCGTATGGTCTGATCGACGCCGTCGAGGCCGAGGAAGGTCCTGTCGACGACCCCACCATCGCTGAACTGGCGCTGGCGGTATACGGATCGAGTGTTCTTCGCGAGTTCCGTCAGGAGTTGGAGGACAGGGGTTTCCCCATCCCGACCCAGATGGCCGGCAACCATCAGGCCAAGACATTCGTCGCCGACCTCGGCTTTCCTGCCGAGTATGCCGGCTACCGGCAGGCCGGCCTCGATCCGGTGCTCACGGTCCACGGCCCGGTGGATTTCCCCGCTCTTCACGATTACCAGGAGCTCATGGTCAGTCGAATTCTTGAAGTGCTCCAGAGCCGTCCGGCCCAGCGAGGGATGCTCAGTCTGCCCACCGGTGCGGGCAAGACCCGAGTCGCGGTCGAGGCGATCATCCGGCGGCTGCGCTCGCTTCCGCCGGACTCCGTCTCCATCCCTGTGCTGTGGGTCGCACAGACGGAGGAGCTGTGCGAGCAGGCGGTACAGACGTGGCAGACGGTGTGGCGCAACACCGGTCCCGCCCAGCAGTTGACCGTCAGCAGGCTGTGGAACACGAACGAGGCGGACCCCGTGGAAGAGGGCTATCACCTCGTCATCGCCACCGACGCCAAGCTGGAAAAGGTCGTCGAGTCGGATCGCTACGCCTGGCTGCGGGAGGCTCAGGCTGTCGTCGTGGATGAGGCGCACACCTCGATCAGTCCGCGATACACGCGCGTGTTGGCTGCATTGGGCCTAACCCCCCACCGGTCCCGATGCGCCCTTATCGGCTTGACCGCAACGGCCTTCCGCGGAACGAACACTGAGGAGTCAAACCGACTGGTAGCACGCTACGGCAGCAATCGATTGGATCATCACCGGGACGGCACCGAGATCCTGGGCTCCGAACCCTACGCAACCCTGCAGAAGTTGGGAGTCCTCGCAAGGGTCAGGCATGAGGTGCTGCCGGGCACTCGACTAGACCTCGACGCGCGGGAACACGAATCCCTCGTGCAAATGCGTCGTCTACCGGCTTCCGCCGAGGAGCGGCTCGGCCATGACACCATCCGCAACGGGATATTGATCGACAAGATTCTCTCCTTGCCAAGCGACTGGCAGATATTGCTCTTCGCCACGTCGGTCAACCATGCCCAGACCATGACGGCCTTGCTGACCAGGAAGGGAGTCCTCGCTGCCGCCGTGTCGAGCGATACCGATCTCGGTCAACGTAGGCAGGCGATCGAACAGTTCCGGCAGAAGCGGATACAAGTCTTGGCCAACTACAACGTCCTCTCCCAGGGATTCGATGCGCCGGCCACTCGTGCCGTGATCGTCGCACGTCCCACCTACAGCCCCAACGTCTACCAGCAGATGATCGGCCGAGGTATCCGTGGTCCGCTGAACGGCGGCAAGGAGGAATGCCTCATCGTGAACGTGGCGGACAACATCGCTCAATATGGCGAGGAGCTCGCGTTCCGCCAGTTCGATTATCTCTGGAAGAAGCAATGACCCACGACGCTCAGCTGACAGAAGGGCAGCAACAACTCGTTGAGGAGCCCGCAACCGCACGCATCCTCGTGACGGCGCCCGCTGGCACGGGCAAGACGTTCTCGTTGATCCGCCGCCTGGCGTATCTCATCGATGAAGAAGAACTTGAACCTGCCGAGGTCCTGGTCCTGAGCTTCTCACGCGCAGCTGTACGGGAGATCCGCGCTCGTCTCATCGAGTTCGGCTCCGGCGCCGCACAGGTCGATGTTCGTACCTTTGATTCCTATGCAACGTGGATCTTGTCCGAAGTCGCGCCTGACGGTCCCTGGCAGCGCCAAGGTTTCGACCAACGGATTCGGGCCGCGACTCGTCTGATTAAGGAGAACCCTGACGCTGCAGAACTGATCGGCGAGGTGCGCCACCTCGTTGTGGACGAGGTGCAAGACCTGGTCGGGGATCGCGCTGAGCTGGTGAAGGCCCTACTGGACATCGACCTGGAGGGCTTCACGCTGCTCGGCGATCCCGCACAGGGGATCTATGGATTCCAACTTGATGACCCGCAGGAACGTCTGGCGGGGGCGGCCCGACTCTACGGTGAAGTGCGGGAGCGCTTCCCAGACACCCTTACGGAGATCACCCTCGAAGGCAATTTCCGCGCCCGGGAACCGGAGGCCAGGGTCGCACTGCCCTTTGGCACCACGCTCGGCGCGACCGACGCGCCCTTCCGAGAGCTTCAGCGCGAGCTGCGCACCGTGCTTCTGTCCGGCGACTCCCTCGGCACTTTGGATCAGGCAGCCCCTGTTCTGGCGCGCATGACCACACCCACGGCACTGCTATGCCGAGGCAACAGGGACGTCCTCCTTGTCTCCAGACGCCTCCATGAGCTTGGTGTGCGACATCGCCTTCAGCGTTCGGCCCAGGACAAGTCGATCCCTTCGTGGGTGAGCGCGCTCTTCCGCGAACTCGACTCCAAACAGCCGACGACGAGGGCCGTTCTCGCGGTCACGGAGGGCGTTGGCGTTGACCCGCATGAAGCCTGGAGCCTCCTTAGGCGCATGGATCCCAACCGTCGCGGCGAGACACTCGATCTCGATGCCATCCGCCGAAGACTGGTGCACGGGGATTACCCGGATGAGCTTTCCCGGCTCCCGTCCGAGTCGCTCGCCGTGTCCACCATCCATCGGGTCAAGGGCCTTGAGTTCGATCAGGTAGTCGTCGTCGATCCGGGTGAGGCACCGGACGACGATCCAGTTGAGCAGGCTGAACGAGCCAGATTGTTGTACGTCGCGATGACCCGTCCCCGCGACCTGCTGATACACGTGAAGCCGATCGCCAAGCTCACCCCGGGTTACCTCAGGCGACAAGGCGATGGGCGCTGGGTCGAGTTTGGTTACAAGGCAGGACGTCATCTCGGTATGGAGATCCGTCCCGAGGACGTGAACGCCGAGAACCCTGCGGGCACCCTGGGATTTCACGGGGACGCCCGAGAGATCCAGAACTACCTGGCCACTGCGGTAGAAAACGGAGATCCCGTCACACTGAGGCGGCTCACGGGAGCTTCGGCCGAGGATGTCCCAAGATACATCGTGAAGCATGACGGGCGCCGCATCGGCGTGACCACCGATGCCTTCGCCAATGCCCTGCAGTCACTTCTTACGGGCCGGGATCGCAGATTGCCCTCCGAGATCAGAGAAGTTCGAGTAGACAGTGTTGAGACGGTGATCGGACGGGAGGTCGCGGGTGTCAACGCGGGTCTCGGATGGTCAGGTGTTTGGCTGCGACCACGAATCACGGGATTGGGCCGTTTCAACTGGACTGAGGAGCAGGCATGAGCTTCGACAAGCATTATGCGTTCCGCGACGAACTGGTGGCGCAGTTGGAGCGTGACCTGATCGGCCCCGCCGGCTCCCCTACAGAGGTGATCACCGACCCCCCGATCACCAAGTACGCAACGGGCATCCTCTTCCCTCAGTCCGACGACAGCGTGACCGACGACAACGCCCTCGACGAAGAACTTGAGAGTCGACATCCGACCGACGCCCCCGATCCAGCGGTCACCATGGCCAACGTCCGGTACCCGTCGTCTATGGGCATGACGTTCGCCGTCGACGTCTCCAAGACGGAATCGATCACCATCGAGGTGGAAGCCGCCCGCTACATCCCGGAATCCGCAGAAGAGCGTCGTAGCCGAACCAGCGCAGTCGCTGAAGAAGCCTGGCGCCGAGAGCCAGTCCTGATCCCCCCCAGAGACATCATGGTCTCCATGGCCGACGACCCTGATCCCATCCCGCTCGCGGACAATCTGGTGCTTTTCGTGCGGGTACGGCAGGCTGACGCGAACGGAATCGCCGCAGTCACCCTGGCGTTGATCAACACGTACAAGTCGTCCGCCAACAGCGCCGACCGTGATACGACGTCCTTCTTCCAACCTCGAATCACGGTTAGGGGCGCCGAGAAATCATCGTCGCCGTTCGTGGAGCGCCCCGCGCTCGGCTCGGCCGACACCGACGAAGAACTGATTTCGTATCGTCTCCTCTACCGCCACGCACCGGTCTTCGCCACCGGTCACGGCTGTGCCGTGGAGTGGGAACCTTCCGAGGTCGCCATCAACGACATGGCGACCCAGCCGTCCACTGCCTGGATCCGAACGACCTTTGTTCCGACGCATGACCTTCGACTGGCTGACTCCAATCCCGCAATCGACGTCGGCCGACTCGGCATGCATCGCCTGGCCAAGGCCTCCGACGGAGAGGTCGTCTCCGCGTTGAGAGACCTTACCGCGGGCTACCGCCGATGGATCGAGCAGAGTGACGAGCGCGCTCGAAACATCGCGGATGAAGGTCTGAGGAGAACCGCCATCACACACTTGGAGAGGTGCAAGACGGCGTGCACCCGCATGAATGCGGGGATCGAACTCTTGGCGAATCCCGCAGATCCGACGCCCATGGAAGCCTTCCGACTCGCGAACCAGGCCATGGCCATGCAGCGGGCGCGGACGGAGTGGCTAAAGTCGCCGAACCGGCACACAACGTCGCCCGACGACTCGGCGGGCGTCTGGTATCCATTCCAGATCGCCTTCATGCTTCTCTCCTTGCAGGGCATAGCCGACCCCACGTCGAAGGATCGAAACATCGCCGACGTGCTCTGGTTTCCAACGGGTGGAGGAAAGACAGAGGCCTATCTGGGGTTGATCGCATTCTCGACGTTCCTTCGGCGTCTCCGTGATCCCCTGAACGGGGGCGGGGTGACCGTTCTCATGCGCTACACGCTCCGTCTCCTCACAGTTCAACAGTTTGAGCGTGCGGCCCTGCTGATGTGCTGCATGGAGCGGCTGCGTCTTGATCGGCAGGAACGGCTCGGCCACACAGAGATCTCGATCGGCATGTGGGTCGGCCGTGGATCCACACCCAACACCCTCGACGAGGCCAAGCGCGCACTACGCAAGCTGGCCAAGAACGAGGAAGTTCAGGAAGAGAACCCCGTTCAAATCCGCTCGTGTCCCTGGTGTGGCACCGGCCTTGATCACTACAACTACAAGATCTCGGCAGACCGCATCGTGATCGCCTGCGAGACGACCGACTGCGACTTCGCGCGGGGACTCCCGATCCATGTTGTAGACGAGGTCATTTACGGCACCCGTCCCACGCTGGTCATCGCCACTGCCGACAAGTTCGCCGGACTTCCCTGGAAGCCAGAGATCGGCAACCTGTTCAACCACTTCAGCGCCGAACCGCCACCCGAGCTGATCATTCAGGACGAGCTTCACCTCATCTCCGGCCCGCTGGGTACGCTGGCCGGCCTCTACGAGACCGCCGTTGATCTGGTCGCGAATCACCCCAAAGTGGTTGCGTCGACGGCCACCATCCGGCGTGCCGTCCAGCAAGGTCGCTCACTGTTCGACCGCACGGTGGAGCAATTCCCGGCGCCAGGGCTGGACGCCCGCGATTCCTACTTCTCCGTCGAGACTCCACCCTCGCGTAAGGCGAGCAGGCGGTATGTGGGACTGATGGCACCCGCGACCAGCCAGACGAGCCTGATGGTGAGGGCCTATGCAGCGCTACTTCACCATGCACAGGCGATCGAAGGTGACGACGATGTACGCGATGCGTACTGGACGCTCCTGGGGTACTTCAACAGCCTGCGCCTCCTCGCCAGCGCGAAACTCCAGATCCAAGACGACGTCAACGATCGGCTCGATCTGCTGAGTGAGACACTCCGCCAGAAGCGACGCGACATCGGCCGCGACATCGAATTGACGAGTCGCGAGCCGTCCAGCGCCATCCCCGGCCACCTTCAGGACATGGCCACGCCGTACCCGGACGCCTTGGGCGTGATCCTCGCCACGAACATGATCTCAGTTGGCGTGGACGTCAACCGTCTTGGCCTCATGGTGATGATGGGCCAGCCCCAGTCCACTTCCGAATACATCCAGGCGACAAGCCGCGTCGGTCGAAAATGGCCGGGCCTGGTGGTGACGCTGTTCAACGCGGCCAGGTCCAGGGACCGCTCGCATTACGAGAACTTCACCACCTACCACTCCGCCTTGTACCGACAGGTGGAGGCAACCAGCGTCACGCCGTTCTCCGCTCGGGCTCGGGATCGCGGCCTGCATGCGGCCATCATCGGTCTCGCCCGACTCATGATCCCCGTAGCCCGCCCGAAAGAGGCCGCGGCGTACATCACCGAGTTCGAGAGCGACCTCCGCGAGATCTGCGAAAGGATCTTGGCTCGCGTGGAGAGAGTGGCAGGTCACACCGAGCGCGCCATGACCGCC
The DNA here is from genome assembly GCF_041950495.1 of Nonomuraea sp. MTCD27. Classification (NCBI taxonomy): domain Bacteria; kingdom Bacillati; phylum Actinomycetota; class Actinomycetes; order Streptosporangiales; family Streptosporangiaceae; genus Nonomuraea; species Nonomuraea sp. MTCD27. The sequence continues at coordinate 14,120 of NZ_JBGNUW010000056.1, forward strand.
GACCAGATCGACGAGATCATCGACCGGTGGCGTGATGCCGCAGAAGCCGACCCGGCACTGACGTACGGGACCTACCGACAGCCAGGGCTACTGGTCGACGCGGGCCACTGGGACGCGTCAGATGATCAGGTCGCGGACTCCTTCGCGACTCTTTGGAGCCTACGTGATGTCGACGTGGAGTCCACCATCTACTTGGACAGGGGAACTCGGTGAAGGGGAAGCCTATCGGGGGAGTGCGCCGCGCTCAGCTCATCACGACTTACGGGGTGGGCTCCTTGATCGCGGTAGGCAGCGAGTCGTTTATGGTCGCCGGACTCGACCGTTGGCCTGAACTGAGCCCGTATGACCAGACCATTCATGAGCGCAGGTTGGAGAAGGAGCTTGGCGTTCAGTGCTTCCGTCTCCCGCCCGCATCTGATAGTGACAAGTACGGCGACGTCCCCGTCGTCCGGTTCCCGGAAGTACAGTCCTGCCCTGGCTGCAGTCGGCTGGCTAAGGCCCGGTTCTTTGGCGCCACGCGGAGCCCGGCCAAGTGCAAGGAATGCGATCGAGAGTTGGTCCCCTCCCGATTCGTTGTCTGCTGCGCCGCTGGCCACATCGATGACTTCCCCTACTTCCGCTGGCTCCACAAGGGTGCCGACAGCTCAGGCGGCGATAGTCGAACTCACGACCTGAAACTCAAAGCGACAGGTCGCAGTGCTTCGCTTGGTGACATCGAGATCTCGTGCGCCTGCGGCGTTCGTCCGGTGACCTTGGAAGGCGCCCTCGGTAAGGGGGCGCTGAGGGGCATCAGTTCCTGCACCGGACGGCGTCCTTGGTTGGGTGACGTGCCCACGGAGGAATGCGAGGAGCTTCCACGCGCAATGCAGCGCGGTGCGTCGGGAGTCTGGTTCTCCGACGTCCGCTCAGCTCTCTCCATTCCTCCATGGTCCGAAGGCGTACAGAAGCTGGTCGAACGTCATTGGAAATCACTGCGGAAGGCACGCGATCTCCGCGAGCGCCTCGAAGAGCTCGAACTGACCAACCACCGGATGTACAGCGTGGAGGAGATCATTCAGGCCGTGGAGCGGCGCCGCCAGGATGAAGCCGGCCTTTCCGACGGCTCCGAACCAGCCCTGAAACTGGAGGAATACGGAGCTCTGACCCGAACGACAGAGGAGAAGCCGGGAAAGCAGGACTTCGTCTGCGTACCGTGGCAGGAGGACACGGTATCGACGGAACATGGCATCGACCAGGTGATGCGCGTCAAGCGGCTGCGTGAAGTCCGAGTCCTGCAGGGCTTCACCCGCCTCGGAGCGCCGAGTGCGGACACTCCAAGCCGCCGGGCTCCGCTCTACACCGCCGATAACCGGCCCGACTGGCTCCCGGCGATCGAGGTCATCGGCGAAGGAGTGTTCCTGCGCCTAGACAATGCTCGTTTGACCACCTGGGAGTCTCGCCAGGCCGTTCGCGACCGGGTCGCTCCGATCAACGAGGCGTATCGCAAGCGTTTCGCACGATTCGGGCTCGCCCCCGACAGGGAGATCACGCCGCGCCTGGTGATGATCCACACATTGGCTCACTCGATTATCACTGAGTGGAGCCTCGACTCCGGCTATCCCGCCGCCTCACTGCGCGAACGACTTTACGTGTCGGACGAGATGTCCGGGTTCTTGATCTACACAGCGACCAGCGACTCCGCGGGAAGTCTTGGTGGGATCGTGGCCCAAGTGGAATCCGGAAAACTTGCGGCCTCCATCCGAACGGCTATCGAGCGCATCTCCTGGTGCTCCGCAGACCCCCTCTGTGTGGAGTCCGACGCGAGCGGGACAGACAACCTGAACCGCGCCGCTTGCCACTCGTGCGTGCTACTCCCTGAGACCAGCTGCGAAGAGTTCAACGCCCTGCTCGATCGCGCACTACTGACAGGGACGCCGGATCGATCCGACCTTGGGTTTTTCCAGCAGGCCCCCTAAGCGCGTGCAGAGAGTACGCTGGTGGGCACCTTCCGTGTGTGGATCGGGTGTTACGAAGGGCTCTGGCGTTTTGTGTGATGCCGTCGCATAGAGTGGTCGAGAGTCTCACCTGTGGCTGATCGCAATCGGATAACCGGCCATGCATACGTGCGACCGCCAGTTGGGCGAAGCTGCCTGACTCGCGCCAGACGGCGACCCAAGGCGCTCAGGGCCGCCTCCAGCGACGCAGCCGGATGAGGGCCATCTGCACACGCGAAGGTGAAGCCGATCACTGCGTCGGCGGCGAGTGGCGATCGCCTCGACCCACAGGAAACATCGATAGGCTCTATGGCATGAAGTCCCTCGATGAGCTCTTGGCTGTTGCTCGCGGCGTGCGAACGGACATCGCGAATGAAGCGGCGGGGCATGCGGAGGTTTCCGAGCGCCTTGTCGTGGTGTCCGACGGGACGGCCTCGGTTCTCCACTCCGAAGGACTTGAGACCCATGAGAGTGGCGGTGTGATTGCCTTCGTCAATGATTCGGGCATCCCATTCGTGGAGCAGGCAGACCAGCTCATTGACCAGGCCGCCAGCCTCAAACCCCAAGCTGTTCTGCTCGCCGGATCAGCTCTGACGGGACGTCCTGGGAAGGCGTTTCACCGTGTTCTGGCCGTGCAGATGTTCTCCGCTCGGCCGGAAATCCGGACGGCATGGATTTCTGAAATCACCGATGACGAGGGCTTGATCAGTTCGGTGGGCCCGTGGCGGGAGACTAAGGCGGGTCCTCCGATCTGGGCGGAAGAGATACTGTCCCGCGCTGGCTGGTGAACATAACGGCCGCAGCCCCTCTGGCACTCTGTAGGACCCTGCGGGTCTCAATCATAGGATTCGGGTGTCTGACCTGCGGGTTGTCGGTAATTTATACTGGCGAGCTGGTACTCGTTGCTAAGGCCGCCACCTGGCGAATGTCACGTAAAGTATTCACGCGGTCACACACTCCGGGTTAATGTCAGTCATGGAGATTGGGGAAGAGTGGGCTTATCCTCGATTCTTCAGCGGGCGGTGCTGTGTGAGTGGCTCCGCGATTTGCCCGTAATGTCCCCGACGCGGTTGGGGCGGGCCGTCGCATGACGCTGCGGGGGCGCCGGGTTCCACGGACCCGGAGCAGG
>NZ_JBGNUW010000057.1:0-15462 GCF_041950495.1 Nonomuraea sp. MTCD27
ATTGGGGGGTGGGCGGGGCCGGGGGGTGGTCGGCGGCGACCTGCGAGCCGGTGCTCAGCGCCACCTCGTCGTCGTGCCCCGGCACCTCCCCCTGGTTCTCCAGCAACGCGAACAGCACCTCGGCGGCCGAGGGCCGGTCGTCGGCCCGCTTGCTCAGGCACCCCTGGACGATCGGCCGCAGGTCGTCCGGCAGCACGGACAGGTCCGGCTCCTCGTTCATCACCCGGTAGATGACCGCCGGCAGGCTGTCCTGGCCGAACGTGGGGCGTCCCGTGGCGGCGTACATCATGGTCAGGGCCCAGCTGAACATGTCGCTGGCCGGCCCCACCCGCTCGGCCGAGATCTGCTCCGGCGACATGTACGCCGGCGTCCCCACGACCCCGCTGCTGATCGTCATCGCCGAGTCCAGCGCCCGCGCGATGCCGAAGTCGATCACCCGCGGCCCGTCGGTCCCGAGCAGCACGTTGCTCGGTTTGAAGTCCCTGTGCACGATGCCCGCGCGGTGGATGGCGGCCAGCGCGGTCACCGTGCCGACGGCCAGCCGGTAGAGCGACCCGCCCTCCCGCGGCCCCTCCCGCTGCACCACCAGCTGCAGCGACACCCCGTCGACGAGCTCGCTGACGATGTACGGCTGCTCGCCGTCCATGTTCGCCCCGAGCACCTGAGCGGTGCAGAACTGGGCGACCCGGCGCGCCGCGGCCACCTCGCGCATGAACCGCTCCGAGTCCAGGCCGGGCTTGTCGAGCCGGGTGTTGAGCAGCTTGATGGCCACGAGCCGCCCGTCCGGCGACTCGGCCTTGTAGACGATCCCCTGCGCACCCTTGCCCAGGCGTCCGAGCAACCGGTAGTTGCCCAGGGTCGCCGGATCACCGGCTTGTAAGGGGTGCGTGTCCGGCACCTGGTCCTCCCCCTTGTGCTTGACCCCCGATCACAAGCGTGATGAACCCGCACAAACACCCGCAAGTCATCCCAAGTTACGAAAGATCATCGCTCTTTGCGAAAAATTTGCCCTACGCAATAATCATGGAGATGATCGGGGATTTCCAGCACCGTACGGGGAGCCGTCACATGCGCAGAAGTTTCAGCCTGTTGTTAGCCGGTGGACTGGCCGCCGCGCCCATGACCGTGCCCGCCCAGGCGAGCGCCACGGCCACGGCTGCCACCAGCACCAGCGCTACCAGCAAGGCGACGGCAACCGCCGGGATCACGATGGCACCGTTCTCGAACTTCAAGATCACGGTACCGAAATACACGAAGCGCACCAAGCGCGGCGGCAAGATCATGTATTACGTCCGGGCGAAGAACCTGGGCCCCCACTACGCCGACTACTACTGGATGGGCGGCCAGGTGCCCAAGGGCGTCGAGCCCACCCTGCGCTGGGGCGGCCCCAAGGGCACCAAGTGCACGTGGGAGGGCCGCTGGTTCTGGTGCTGGGGCCCGCTGCGGCTGGAGAAGGGCAAGACCGACTGGCTGAACTTCCAGCTCACGCTGAAGAAGGGCACCACCGGCACGGCCACGGCCAAGGTCGGCGTGATGTCGTTCGACGTCGACCAGGGCATGGAGAACATCGACGAGGAAGAGCTCGAGCGCCTCGGCATCAAGGGCTATCACTGGCTCAAGACGGTCAAGACGCAGATCGTCACCCCGCCGCGCAACCCCGGCCGGAGCTGGACGCCGCCGCCCGTGGTCAAGGAGTACAACCCGCCCGCCAGCCACCAGGAATCGAACAAGAAGAAGGACACCTGACCGATCAGCCCAGGCCGTGCCGTACGGCGTACAGTGCGGCCTGGGTGCGGTCCTGCACGCCCAGCTTCATCAGCACGTTGGAGACGTGGGTCTTGACCGTCTTCTCCGCGACGGCCAGGCTCCTGGCGATCTCCCTGTTGGACCGGCCGGAAGCGATCAGCGCGAGCACCTCGCGCTCGCGCTCGGTCAGCGGCACCGGCGCGGGGACGGCGGCGTTCGCGGAGGTGGCCAGCATCGCCTCCGCCGCCTCCGGGGCCAGCAGCACCTGCCCGCCGTGCACAGCGCGTACGGCCTGCACGAGCGCGGGCGGATCGACGTCCTTGTAGAGGAACCCGGCCGCCCCCGCCCGCATCGCCGGGCCGACGTCCGACGGATCGCTCACCGAGGTCAGCACCACCACCTTGGTCGCCCCGCCGGCCAGCCGCTCCAGCGCGCCCAGCCCGTCGAGCACCGGCATCTTCAGGTCCAGCAGCAGCACGTCGGGCGCCAGCTCCCCGACCAGCTCGACGGCCTGCTCCCCGTCGCCCGCCTCGCCGACGACCGTGATGTCGTCCTGCAGGTCGAGGAACGTCCGCAGCCCCTGCCGCACGACCGGGTGATCGTCGGCGATCAGCACCCGGATCACAGGCCCACCTCCACGCGTACGGTGGTCCCCTGGCCGGGAACCGAGTCGACCGTCATGACGCCCCCCACCGACTCGGCCCGGTCGCGCATCGACACCAGGCCCAGGCCGCGCGACTCCGCCTGCTCGAACCCGTTCCCGTCGTCGTGCACGGTCAGCGCCAGCCTGTCGGCCTCGCACCACAGCCGCACGGCGACCCTGGTGGCGCCGGAGTGCCGCAGCGCGTTGTGCAGCGCCTCCTGGGCCACCCTCAGCACCGCCACCTCGACCGCCGAGTCCAGCGGCGGCAGCTCGGCGCACTCGAACGTGACCAGGGACGGGTGGAGCCGGTCGAGCATGCGCACGTGCTTGCGCAGCGTCTCCGACAGCCCGTGCCGGTCGAGCTCCGCCGGGCGCAGCTCGACGATCACCGCCCGCAGCTCGGCCAGGGCCTCGCCGGCCAGCCGCTGGACGCGCTCGATCTCGACGGCGGCCTTGTCGGGGGCCTTGTCGAGCATGGCGCCGGCGGCCTGCGCCGTGAGCCGCAGCGAGAACAGCTTCTGCGTGACCGCGTCGTGCAGCTCCCTGGCCACCCGGTTGCGCTCCTCCAGCATCGCCAGCTCGCGCCCGCGCTCGTAGAGCCGGGCGTTGGCCAGCGCGATCGCGGCATGGGCGGCGAACAGCGTGAGCAGCTCCTGGTCGTCCTGGGTGAACCCGCCGGGCGTGCGCTTGTTGGCCAGGAAGATGATGCCGAGCACCTGGTCGCCGTCGCGGATCGGCACCCCGAGGAAGTCCTTCATCACCGGATGCGCCTTCGGCCACCACTCGAACCTGGGGTCCTTGCGCAGGTCGGGCAGCCGGGCGGGGGCGCCGTCGCGGAGCATCGCGCCGAGCATGCCGTGCTGCCTGGGCAGCGGCCCGATCGCGTCCCACTGCTTGTCGGTGAGGCCCTCGGCGACGAACTCGGCGAACGACCCGTCCTCGTCGGGGACGCCGAGCGCGGCGTAGCGGGCGTCGAGGAGCCGCTGCGCCGAACGTACGATGACCTGGAGCACCTCGCGGACCGACAGATGGCGGGTGACCGCGAGCACCGCGGAGCTCACCGCCTGCAGGATCTCGTCTCGGTCGGAGGTCACGGCCCCACTCTATGGTCCGGGCCCGACAGGATCCCGGGTCCACGGTCCTAGGACGATATGCCCGGGCGAGGGCGGGCCCTCAGCCCGATGTACGCCGCGCGCCGCGTTCCTACCGTCGGCTGTATGACGAACACCGCACTCATCACCGGCGCCTCCCGCGGACTCGGCCTCGCCCTGGCGAGGTCCCTGGCGGGGGCGGGCTGGAACCTCGTGCTCACCGCCCGCGGGGCGGCCGACCTGGAGCGGGTCGCCGCCGAGCTGGGCGCCACCGCGATCGCGGGCGACGTGACCGACCCCGAACACGTGCAACGGCTGGCCAGAGCGGCACCCGAGCTGCACCTGCTGGTCAACAACGCCAGTGACCTGGGCGTGACGCCGCTGCCGCCGCTGGCGGGCTATCCGCTGGAGGCGTTCAGGGTGCTGCTGGAGACCAACGTCACCGCACCGCTCGCCCTCGTCCAGGCCACGCTGCCCGCCCTCCGAGCGGCCGGCGGCGCGGTCGTGAACATCACCTCCGACGCCGCCACGGGCGCGTACGAGGGCTGGGGCGGCTACGGCGCCACCAAGGCCGCGCTCGAACAGCTCTCCAACGTGCTGTCCGCCGAGGAGCCCGCCCTGCGCGTCTGGTGGGTCGACCCCGGCGAGATGAACACCCGCATGCTCGCCGACGCCGTGGGCGCCGAGGAGGCCGCGGCCGCCGCCGACCCGGCCAAGGTGGCCGCCGCGCTGTACGACCTGGTGAGCGCCCGCCCGGCGAGCGGAAGAGTGAGCCTGCAATGACCGCCGCGCTCGACTTCCAGCTGCCGCCCGGCCTGTCGGCCCACGAACCGCCCGAGGCGAGGGGCATGTCCAGGGACGCGGTCCGCCTGATGGTCTCGCGCGGCGACCAGGAGCCGGCCCATCACCACTTCGCCGACCTGCCGGGGCTGCTGGACCCGGGAGACCTGATCGTGGTGAACAACTCGGCGACCCTGCCCGCGGCCGTCCGGCTGGACCGCCTGGCCGTGCACTTCTCCACCGCCAGGCCGGACGGCACGTGGCTGGTGGAGCTGCGCCGCCGTACCGCGAAGGCGTCCGAGCCCTACGGCGGGGGCGAGCCGGGCGAGTGGCTGCCGATGCCGGGACGGGCGACGTTGCGGCTGATCGAGCGGGAGACGCCACGGCTGTGGCGGGCCGCGCTCGACCGGGACGTGGAGGCGTACCTGCGGGTGCACGGGGTGCCGATCCGCTACTCGTACGTGGAGCGGGACTGGCCGATCGAGGCGTACCAGACCGTGTTCGGGACCGTGCCGGGGAGCGCGGAGATGCCGAGCGCGGCCCGGCCGTTCACCGCCGGCCTGGTGACGGCGCTGGTGGCGCGGGGCGTCGGGATCGCGCCGATCACGCTGCACACGGGGGTGGCCTCGCCGGAGAAGGACGAGCCGCCCTACCCCGAGCGGTACGAGGTGCCGGCGGCCACCGCGCGGCTGGTGAACCTGGCCAGGGAGAACGGCGGGCGGGTGGTGGCGGCGGGGACGACCGTCGTACGGGCCCTGGAGACGGCCGTCGGCGCCGACGGGCGGGTGTCCGCCTCCGGGGGCTGGACCAGGCACATCGTCACCCCGGAGAGCGGCGTACGGGCGGTCACGGGGCTGATCACGGGCCTGCACGAGCCGCGCTCCAGCCACCTGCTCATGCTGACCGCGATCGCGGGCGAACCGGCGCTGGCCCGCGCGTACGAGGAGGCGCTACGCGAGGGGTACCTGTGGCACGAGTTCGGCGACACGCACCTGATTCTGAAGTAATAGGCTTTACACAGATTTTGCATTCGTGATAGGAACAGCCGACATTTACGGGGGCTTAGTTCTGTTGCGTCCCCGTGCCCTTTGATCCCGGAGACGTTGAATGCGCAACTCCCTTCCCAAGGTCGCCTCGCTGGCTTTAGTCGCGGGCGCCCTGCTCCTCCCGGCTGTTCCGGCCTCGGCCACGACCGCTCCCGCCACGGCCGTCAAGGCCGTGCAGGACGACCCGTTCTCCGTCTTCGACGTGACGGTGAAGGCCCCCAAGAAGGTCAAGGCCGGCGGCCGGATCAACTACACGATCCACGCCGTCAACGAGGGCCCGCACTACGCGGACGCCTGGTTCCTCGGTGGCCAGTTCCCCAAGGGCGTCGACCTGAAGAAGATCCGCTACCGCACGAGCATCGCCGACACCGAGTGCTTCCTTGACGGCCGCGCCTTCTACTGCTTCGCCAACAAGGTCTTGGAGAAGGGCGAATCCGTCACCATGATCTTCGAGACCAGGCTGACGAAGAAGGCGAAGGGCACCCAGACGGCGACGCTCGGCATCATCTCCTACGACGTCCAGACGGGCATGGAGAACATGAGCAAGGAAGAGCTCGACCGCCTCGGCATCCCCGAGCACGGCTACGCCAAGACGGTCAAGACCAAGATCGTCCGCTAGTCCTGACACACTGCGCCCGCGCCCGAATGCCCAACCTGCTTCACGAGCATCGGACCGGGCGCAGTACCGTGGCTGGATGTGGACCAGCGCACCCTCCTGATCACACTGACCGGCCCTGATCGCCCGGGCGTAACTTCACGACTTTTCTCCGTTCTGTCGAATTTCCCGGTGACAGTGGCGGACATCGAACAGGTCGTCATCCGGGGCCGTCTCACGCTCGGCGTGCTCGTCGCGTACGCGGGCGGGCCCTCGACCGGCACCGGGACCACCCTCGGCGCCATGTGGACCGCCGTCGAGCGAGTGGCCGAGGACCTCGGCATGGAGGTGGAGCTCTCCACCGGATCGCAGGCCAAGGAGCAGCGCCGCCGCGGCCGCCTGTCGGTCAGCGTGCTCGGCGCCACCCTGCAGCCGGCCGCCATCGCGGGCATCGCCGGCCGCATCGCCGCCGCCGGCGCGAACATCGACCGCATCGAACGCCTCGCCCAGTGGCCCGTCACCTGCATCGAGCTGTCCGTGTCCGGCGCCGACCCCGACGCGCTGCGCGTGGAGCTGGCCGCCGAGGCCGCCGCGCAGGAGGTGGACGTGGCCGTGCAGCGCACCGGCCTGTCCCGCCGGGCCAAGCGGCTGATCGTCATGGACGTCGACTCCACCCTCATCCAGGGCGAGGTCATCGAGCTGCTGGCGGCGCACGCGGGCTGCCTGGAGGAGGTCGCGCGGGTCACCGAGGAGGCCATGCGCGGCGAGCTGGACTTCGCCGAGTCGCTGCGGCGCAGGGTCGCGCTGCTCGAAGGGCTGCCGGCCGAGGTGTTCGAGCTGGTGCGCAAGGAGGTCGTGCTCACGCCCGGCGCCCGTACGCTGGTGCGCACGCTCAAGCGGCTCGACTACCGCTTCGCCATCGTCAGCGGCGGGTTCACGCAGATCACCGACGGGCTGGTGGAGGAGCTCGGCATCGACTACTCCGCCGCCAACGTGCTCGAAGTGATCGACGGCCGGCTGACCGGCCGGGTCGTGGGCGAGATCGTCGACCGGCCGGGCAAGGCGCGGGCGCTGGAGAGGTTCGCGCGCGAGGCCCGCCTGCCGATCTCCCAGACGGTGGCCATCGGCGACGGCGCCAACGACCTGGACATGATCGCGGCGGCCGGCCTGGGGATCGCGTTCAACGCCAAGCCCGTGGTGCGCCAGGCGGCCGACACCGCGGTCAACACGCCGTACCTGGACTCGATCCTCTACCTGCTGGGCATCTCGCGGGACGAGGTGGAGGCCGCGGACGCCGAGGACAGCGTGCTCACGGCCCAGTGAGGTCGGCGGGGTGACCTAGTGTTCCTTGGGGTCCCAGTGGCTGACGAGGCGCCCCTCGCCCGGCCACAGGTCCGCCCAGGCCGACTCCACGCCGATCACCGCGAACGCCCCCGGCCGGAACCCGTAGTCGCCCCCGGCCAGCCCCAGGGCCAGCTCGTGCACGCCCGGGTTGTGCCCGCACAGCACGACGGTGCCCAGGCCGGGGTCGGACCGGCGGACCAGCTCCAGCAGCTCCTCGGGGTACGCCTCGTAGATCTCGCGCTCGTAGCTGATCTCCGTCTCGGGGAAGGCGATCTCGGCGGTGCGCCTGGTCCTGAGCGCCGGCGAGCAGAGCACCACGTCCGGGTCGAAGCCGGCCGCTCTGATCTCGTCACCCGCCCGCTTGGCGTCCCGCTCGCCCCGGTCGGTCAGGGGCCGCTCCCGGTCGGCCAGGCCCGGCACCTGGGCGGCCTTGGCATGGCGCAGCACGATCAAGGTACGCACGAGCTCATCCCGTCCTCGAGGCCCAGACCGACAGCGCCACGATCACGGCCAGGACGGCGACCATTCCGAGCAGGATCAGGCCCAGGGTCTTTCCGCCGCTGGGCCGCTTCTCATCGTTCACGCGCCCAGTTTCCCACCGAGGTGCGCGGGTTCCACTCCCGCCCACCCTCCGCCGGCTCCGACGCGAAGGAGCCCGCCCCCCGGCCGGGGAACGGGCTCCTCGAAGAAACTCCGCGGGTTACGACGGGACGGGCTCGTGCTCGCGGTTGTTGTTGCTGGCCGGCTCGCTGGTCACCGACCGCCGCTTGGACACGATGATCGCGCCGACCACCACGCCCACCGCGACCACGGTGATGCCGATGCGCAGGGCCGGGTTGCCCGCGTACAGGACCACCGCGGGCGCCACCAGCAGCGCCACCAGGTTCATCACCTTGATCAGCGGGTTGATGGCCGGACCGGCCGTGTCCTTGAACGGGTCGCCGACCGTGTCGCCGATGACCGTGGCCGCGTGCGCCTCGGAGCCCTTGCCGCCGTGGTGCCCGTCCTCGACGAGCTTCTTGGCGTTGTCCCAGGCGCCGCCGGAGTTGGCCAGGAAGACGGCCATCAGGGTGCCGCAGGCGATGGCTCCGGCCAGGAACGCGCCCAGCGGCGCGTACCCCAGGGCGAACCCGACCGCGATCGGCGTCATGACCGCCAGCAGGCCGGGGGTGGCCAGCTCGCGGAGCGAGTCGCGGGTGCAGATGTCCACGACGCGGCCGTACTCGGGCTTCACCGTGCCGTCCATGATGCCCGGGTTGTTGCGGAACTGGTCGCGTACCTCGAAGACCACCCGCATCGCGGCCCGCCCGACCGCCGAGATCGCCAGCCCCGCGAACAGGAACACGACCGCGGCGCCGATGATCAGCCCGACCAGGACGTTGGGGTTGTCGATGCCGAGGCTGAAGTTCTGGAACTCGCCCAGCGCACCCTTGATCGCCGCGTCGGCCCTGCTCAGCTCGGTCTCCACGGCCGTACGGAACGCGCCGAACAGCGCCGTCGCCGCCAGCACGGCCGTGGCGATGGCGATGCCCTTGGTGATGGCCTTGGTGGTGTTGCCGACCGCGTCGAGGCTGGTCAGCACGCGGGCGCCCTCGCCGTCGACGTCACCCGACATCTCGGCGATGCCCTGGGCGTTGTCGGAGACGGGACCGAAGGTGTCCATCGAGACGATGACGCCGACCGTGGTCAGCAGGCCGGTGCCCGCCAGGGCCACCGCGAACAGCGCGAGCGTCACGTTCCCGAAACCGAGCAGGAACGCGCCGTAGACCGCGCCGCCGATGATCAGCGCCGAGTAGACGGCCGACTCCAGGCCGACGGCAATGCCCGCCAGGATGACGGTCGCCGGGCCGGTGGCCGAGCTCTCGCCGATCTCGCGTACGGGGCGGCGGGTGGTCTCGGTGAAGTAGCCGGTGAGCAACTGGATGGCGCTGGCCAGCACCAGGCCGATCAGCACCGCGCCGATGGCGATGAGCCTCGGGTCGGCGTCGGACTGCACCGTGGCGCCGGTCAGGCCGGAGAAGCTGCTGGGCAGGTACCAGAACGCGGCCACCGCCACCAGCACCGCCGAGATCGCGGCGGAGATGAAGAAGCTGCGGTTGATCGCCGCCATGCCGCTGCGGTCGCGGTCACGCATCCCGGTGACGAAGATGCCGATGATCGCGGTGATGACACCGATCATCGGGACGATGAGGGGGAAGATCAGCCCCTCCTGGCCGAAGGCCACCCGGCCCAGGATGAGGCTGGCGACCAGCATGACCGCGTACGACTCGAACAGGTCGGCCGCCATGCCGGCGCAGTCACCGACGTTGTCGCCCACGTTGTCGGCGATGGTGGCGGCGTTGCGCGGGTCGTCCTCCGGGATGCCCTGCTCGACCTTGCCGACCAGGTCGGCGCCGACGTCGGCCGCCTTGGTGAAGATGCCGCCGCCGACTCGCATGAACATCGCCAGCAGCGCCGCCCCGAACCCGAACCCTTCGAGCACGGCGGGCGCGTCACCCTGGTAGATGAACACCACCACGGCCGCCCCGAACAGGCCGAGGCCCACGGTGAACATCCCGGCCACACCGCCGGTACGGAACGCGATGCGCATGGCGCGCTTCTCGCCGGACTCCTTGGCCGCGGCGGCGACGCGGACGTTCCCGCGCACGGCCAGCCACATGCCTATGAACCCGGTCAGCGCGGAGAAAACCGCCCCGACCACGAAGAAGATCGAACGTCCGATGCGTTCGTCCCATTCTCCGGGTAGCAGGAGCAACAGGAAGGGAATCACGACGACGAAGATCGCCAACGTGCGGAACTGGCGCGTGAGATAAGCCGCGGCGCCTTCTTGTACGGCGCGCGCGATGTTCTGCATTCGTTCGGTGCCCTGGCCGGCGGACAGCACCTCGCGTACCAGTCCGCCGGCGACGGCTAGCGCGATAAGTGCGACCGCGGCGACCACGACCACGATGGTGAGATTGTTTCCGCTCAGGGCCAGATTGGACGCTGGCTCCGCTGCCAGCATGTGCCTGCTCATCGTTCTCCTCGGCAAGACCGGTCGTCCTGCCCGGGCGGTGCTGCAGTTTGCCTCGGCGGGTGTTGCGGCACCATCCGGGTTGTGGGTGCCGCTTCCGGTTGAATCCGCATTCCGCCGGATCACCTTGGCCGGTGCCGGGAGTCTACGCAGGCACTCCGCGGATATGAAGGCTCTCGCGGTCGCTAATTGTGCGAGTGTCTAGTAATCCCCTGCCAGTGCCCCGGTTTGGGGTCTGACAAGCGAAATTTCCCTGGGTTTACGGTCGAGGCAAGGCGCTATATCGGTCGGACCGAAACCCGGGTTGGCGGTGGATCTTCGGCGCGGACAGCTGCCCTCGGCGCCGTGGATCTCAGCCCTTTGGCGGCAACCGCTTTCCCGCCCCCGGGCTTGATCCGCGGAACGGTCTTCCTGGGTGCGACGCCCGGGCGTCCACGCGCCCGGATCAGCCCCGACACCGCGAAGCCGCCCGGCGGGCAGCAGCACCCTAATGGGCCCTCGTTCATGACCGACCACGGGAACCACGAGAGCCCGGACAGGCGGACCACCACGGGCCAGCACCGGGTGCCCGGACGGATCGCGCGGCGATGCGGCGCATCGTACCGGCAGGCGGGACTGTCGCCGGGACACGTCCGAATACCGGCGCGACCCGGCTCGATCCACACACCAGCCAGATACCGGCGCGATGGGGACCAGCCAGATCGCCGTCATGACGGCGGCGGACCGGCCACCAGGTAGTGGTGAAGCCCGCCACCAGGGCCCGTGAGCCAGGCGGCTCCGTCAGCCCAGGCGGCAACCACCACCGCCCTGCCCAGAGCCCCCACGGCCCGAGGCCCCCACGCCCAGGGGCCGCCACGGCCCGAGGCCCTCACGCCCAGAGGCCCCACGGCCCGAGACCCCACGCTCAGGAACCCGCCACGGCAGCGCCCGTTCCGTGCGCCAGTCGCACCCACGCTGTCAGGGGCTGTCAGGGGCTGTCAGACGCCCACGAACACTCCGCAGCACTCGATCCCCGGGTCGCTCGTCAAGACACGAGAGGAGAAGAAGTCGTCAGACGCCGACCGCCGCGGGCCAGCTCATGCGGATGTTCGTCCCCTTGGGGCTGGGAAACACCTCGACGTCATCGGCCAGTCCCTCGATGACCGCGATGCCGAAGTTGGACATGAAGGAGTCAGAGAGCATACCCAGGTCGAGGGGTTGTTCCTGCTTGATCTCTTCGCTGGGGGCCTGATCGCTGACCGTGACTTCGAAACGCCCGGAATCGTCACGCAGCTCGATGCGGATGGGCTCGCCCGGACAGTGCACGCGATGCGCCTCTACTGCCCGGGAGCACGCCTCACCCACGGCGAGCCTGACCTCGTCCAGTAGGGACTCCTCCACGCCGGTACGGCGAGCGATCGCTGTCGCCACCAGCCGTGCGGTTCGCACGTGCGCGGGGAGAGCGCTGAACGTCAGCTCGACGGTAGCCATGCTACTTGTCTTTGCCGTGAGCTTCCTTGGCCTCGTCGACCGAAGCGTAGATCCCGAAGACCTTGGTCAGACCGGTGATCCGGAAGATCTTGAGGATGCGCTCCTGCGTGCAGACCAGCTCGAGGGAGCCGTCGTGCGCGCGAACCCGCTTGAGCCCGCCGACCAGCACGCCGAGGCCCGTCGAGTCGAGGAAGTCGACCTTCTCCATGTTGACGAGAAGGTGGAAGTTGCCCTTGTTGACCAGGTCGATCAGGAGCTCACGCAATCTCGGCGCCGTGTAGACATCGATCTCACCCTCGACCTCCACGATGGTGAGTCGGTCTTCGGTGCGGTGATCCAACTTCAGATCCACAGATCCTCCAGCGCCTCGCCTGCGAAACTACTCTTGCGGGCCTGGCAATCTGGAGCGTGGCCCCAGACTGTCCGACCCTGACGCGCGGCATTCAACCACGCGCCTGGCTTGTGTCTATACGAAATCACGATTCCCGGCGACTTTGCCCATCGATGCAAGACTGGAAACAGTGACTTCCTCCGGATCCTCCCCACAACAGGCAGGTCCACTCCTCCACCACCTGCTTGGCGTTCCCGCACGTCACGAGCGTGTCACCCATGTGGAGCATGTTCCAGCACGTCAGGCGGGTCAAGTCCAATGGCCCAAATGGACGCCTGAAGTGCTTGTTACGCGCTTGGCGAACCGTGGGGTCACAGGACTCTGGCCACACCAGTACGAGGCCGCCGACCTGGCTTTTCGTGGCCGAAACGTGATCATCTCCACAGGCACGGCGTCGGGGAAGTCGCTGGCGTACCTCACCCCGGCGATCGCCTCCTGTCTCGACGGCGGCACGGTCCTGTACCTGACGCCGACCAAGGCACTGGCCGCCGACCAGCTCCGGGGCCTGCGCGAGTTGCGCATCACCCAGGTGCGCGCGGCCTGCTTCGACGGTGACACGCCGTTCGAGGAGCGGACCTGGGTACGCCAGCACGCCAACTACGTCCTGACGAATCCCGACATGCTCCACCGCAGCATCCTTCCCCGCCACGCGCAGTGGTCGTCGTTCTTCCGCCGCCTGCGCCTGGTCGTCGTGGACGAGTGCCACGGTTACCGCGGCGTGTTCGGCTCCCACGTCGCCCAGATCCTGCGCCGCCTGCGCCGCGCCTGTGCCCGCTACAACGCGCACCCCACGTTCCTGCTCGCCTCGGCGACGGCCAGCGAGCCGGGGGCGTTCGCGATGAGGCTGACGGGGCTTGAGATGGACGAGGTGACGGTGGACGCCTCGCCGAAGGGTTCAACCACCATCGCGTTGTGGGAGCCGCCCCTGACGGAGCTCCGGGGCGAGGGCGGGGCTCCCGTACGGCGCACGGCCACGGCGGAGGCGGCGGATCTGCTCGCGGACCTCGTCCTGGCCGACGTACGAACGCTCGCCTTCGTCCGCTCCCGCCGGGGCGCGGAGACGGTCGCCCTGTCCGCCCGCGCCAAGCTGGCCGACGTCGCCTTTTCCATCTCCCCCCCTTTCCCCACCCCCAGCTCCGCCACCTCCAGCCCCGCCACCTCCAGCCCCGCCACCCCCTCCTCCGGTCCCTCCAGCCCCAGCGCTAGTCCCTCCCGCCCCTCAAGTGGGGCGAACCCGCTTGACCCGATCACCACGACCACCCCGACCAACCCGATCACCACGCCCAACCCGACCCCTCAAACCGACCCGACCAACCCGACCCCTCAAACCGACCCGACCAACCCGACCCCTCAAGCTGACCCGACCAATCCGACCTCTCAAGCTGACCCGAGAACTGCCGATCGCCCAATCGACCCCGCAACCGACAAACACCAGCAGTTCCCGCTCCACCCATCAGAACCGCCTAACGGCCCACTCACCGCTCATGGCCCCCTGACTTGGGCGCTTCCGGACGACCCCTCTCACGCGGCAGAACTCGCCGACCTCCCCAACAAGATCGCCGCCTACCGGGCCGGATACCTCGCCGAGGACCGCCGACTCCTGGAGAAGGCCCTCCGCGCAGGCACCATCATGGGCCTGGCCACCACGAACGCCCTCGAACTGGGCGTCGACGTCTCGGGGCTGGACGCCGTACTGATCGCCGGCTGGCCGGGCACCCGCGCCTCCCTCTGGCAGCAGGCCGGCCGGGCGGGCCGCGACGGCCAGGACGCCCTCGCCGTGCTGATCGCCCGGGACGACCCGCTGGACACCTACCTCGTCCACCACCCCCAGGCCCTGTTCGGCCAGCCCGTGGAGGCGATCGTCCTCGACCCCGGCAACCCGTACGTCCTGGGCCCCCACCTCTGCGCCGCGGCCGCCGAGATCCCGCTGACCGAGGACGACCTGCCGATCTTCGGCACCACCACGTCAAAGGTCCTGGAGGACCTGGTGGCGCAGGGCCTGCTCAGAAAGCGTCCGGCAGGCTGGTTCTGGACCAGGCGCGAGCGCGCCACCGACCTCGCCGACATCCGAGGCGGCGGAGGCGCCCCCATCCAGGTCGTGGAGTCGTCCACCGGCCGCCTCCTGGGCAGTGTGGACGAGCCCTCGGCCCACACCACGGTCCACACCGGCGCGATCTACCTGCACCAGGGCGAGACCTTCCTGGTGGAGGTCCTGGACCTGGAAGCCGGAGTGGCCCTGGTCTCGAGCGCGAACCCCGACTACACGACGTTCGCCCGGGACATCACCGACATCTCCATCCTCTCCACCGAACGCTCCCACCCCTTGGGGCCCGGCACGCTGCACTTCGGCGAGGTGGAGGTGACCCGCCAGGTGGTCTCCTACCTCATGAGGCGTCTCCAGTCGGGCGAAGTGCTCGGAGACGAGCCCTTGGAGCTGCCGCCCCGCACCCTCCGTACCCGCGCCGTCTGGTGGACGCTCCCCGCCTCGGCGGTAGCGCCTCTCGCCGAAGCGGGCATCGATCTCGGTGGAGCCGCCCACGCCGCCGAACACGCCTCCATCGGCCTGCTCCCCCTCTTCGCCACCTGCGACCGCTGGGACATCGGCGGCGTCTCCACGGAGCTGCACGCCGACACAGGCCTGCTCACCGTCTTCGTGTACGACGGCCACGAGGGCGGCGCCGGCTTCGCCGAACGCGGCTACGCCCGCGCCACGGACTGGCTGACGGCAACGAGGGAAGCGATCATGTCCTGCGAATGCGAACGAGGCTGCCCTTCCTGCATCCAATCCCCGAAATGCGGCAACGGCAACGAGCCATTGGACAAACGAGGCGCCATCCGCCTCCTCAACACACTCCTAACCCCCCAATAAGTCACTCAACAAACCAGCCCCCCACTCCCGTCACGCGATTTATAACTCATCGCCTCCCCAAATTCACAACCTTCCACCCATACCATCGCCGAAGTGCCCGTACCGCCCCAACACACACCATCAGCACACGTAACCAGCATCACGCCCACACACTCCGAACAGCCCAGCCCGCCTGTCGATCGCCCCCGGCCTCACTCGACAGGGAGCCTCAGTCAAAATAAACAACCCGGGCCGGAAAACAGAGCAATTACCGCCCCATCAGAGGTCCTCCGCAGCTATCTAGCTCTCTCCACCTCTGTGCCGACGACTCGCATAAGCCCGTTCATCGCCCTTTTGGCTACCGTCGTCCTCGATGACTCACGCCTTGATCGTCCTGAGTAATGGGTTCGGTGTGGCGGAGGTTTCCGCCTGATCATCCTGTTCGTTCGCTCGGTGTGCCGTAGTGTGCCGCCCGAGGCGCTCGGATGGGCGGCG
>NZ_JBGNUW010000058.1:0-15195 GCF_041950495.1 Nonomuraea sp. MTCD27
CATCGCCACCCGCTACGACAAGACCCCTGAGAGCTACATCGCCGGCCTCCACCTTCGTGGCGCGATGATTTGGATCAAAGACCTCACACGACCCACCCCTTGATCACAACCCAATACGCGCCCTAGACCTGCACGGGTTCGGGGGCCGCGGCGGGCTTGGCCGGACGCAGCACGGTGACGGCGAGCAACGCGGCGGCCACGCAGAACGCGGCCCCGACCCACGAGCCGAGGTGCATGGCGGAGGTGAAGGCCTCGTTGGCCACCTCGGCCAGGCCCAGCGGGTGCGCGGCGCCGATCGACTCCCTGGCGGCCGCGGGCAGGTCGGCGGGCATCTCCGAGGTGTACTTCCCGGCCAGGACGCTGCCCAGGATCGCGATGCTGAGCGCCATGCCGACCTGCTGGACGGTGTCGTTCAGCGCGGAGCCGACGCCGGCGTGGTCCACCGGGATGGCGCCCATGAGCGAGGCGTAGGCGGACGGTCCGGCCAGGCCCCCGCCGATGCCCATGATCACGAGACCGACGAGCAGCGGCAGGTAGCCGGTGGTCATGGCCATGACGACGAAGCCCCCGGCCATGAGCAGCAGCCCGGCGCCGATCAGCACCCGGTTGCTGAGCTTCTGCCCGAGTCCGGCGCCCACGCCGTTGAAGATCGCGGCCGCCACGGCGTAGGGCAGCATGGCCAGCCCGGCCTGCATCTCCCCGTAGCCCAGCACGAACTGCAGGTACTGGGTCAGCATCAGCATCACGGCACCGGCGCCGAACGACATGAGCAGGATCGAGAAGGACGCGCCGCTGAAGTTCCGGTTGGCGAACAGGTGGAGCGGCAACATCGGCTCCTCCCGCCGGCGCTCCCAGACCACGAACGCGGCCAGCGCGACGACCGCCAGCGCGATGACCGGGATGTTCCACTCCCGCTCGATGATCACGTAGACGCCCGCGGTCAGGCCAATGATCGACAGCACCACGCCCACCGGGTCGACCCTCCGCCCGGTGCTGCGGGTCTCGGGCATGAGCACGACGGCGGCCACGATGGCGACCGCCGCCACGGGGATGTTCAGCAGGAAGACCGAGCCCCACCAGTAGTGCTCCAGCATGAAGCCGCCCAGGGTCGGGCCCGACACCATGCCGACCAGGGCCACGGCGCTCCAGGCCGCCATGGCCTTGCGCCGCTCGCTGCCGTCGAACACGGTCATCAGGATCGACAGCGTGGACGGCATGAGCAGCGCGCCGCCGATGCCCATCAGGCCGCGGGCGGCGATGAGCTGCCAGGGCTCGGTGACGACGACGGCGAGCAGCGACGCGCCGCCGAAGAAGGCCAGGCCGATGATCAGGAAGAGGCGCCGGCCGTACTTGTCGGACAGGCTGCCCGAGGTGAGCAGCAGGCCGGCGAAGGCCAGCACGTAGGCGTCAATGATCCATTGGATGTCCGAGGGGGTCGCGCCCATCTCCCGGCTCAGGGAGGGGATGGCCAGGTTGAGCACGGTGTTGTCGATGACCAGCACCAGGAGCGCCAGGCAGAGGACGACGAGGATCCACCAGCGGCGGGGGTCTCGTACAGTGTTCGAGTTCACTCGCACAGCGTACGACAACACTCGTACAGTGTGCGAGGGGATTTATCCTTGGGGTATGAGCAGCAAGGCGTTCTCCTCGGTGTGGCTCCGCGAGTCCCGCAAGGCCACCAGCCCGGGCCGCAGCCGGGAGGAGATCGTCCGGGCCGCGCTCGAACTGCTGGACGAGGAGGGCCCGTCCGGGCTGAGCATGCGCAAGCTGGGCGCGAAGCTGCAGGCAGGGGCCACCAGCCTCTACTGGTACGTCGCCAACAAGGACGAGTTGCTGGAGCTGCTCTACGACGAGGTGTGGGCGGAGATGACCGTGCAGGACCCCGACGAGGTGGGCTGGCGCGCGTCCGCCACCACGCTGGCCTACAGCATGCGCCAGGCCATCCTGAGCCACCCGTGGGCGGCCGGCCTCATCGGCCGGTTGCCCGCGCTCGGCCCGAACGCGTTGCACGTCGCCAACGAGATGCGCAGGATGTTCAAGCGCGCCGGATTCACCGGGCTGGACACCGACTTCGCCATCGCCACCCTGACGGCCTACGTCTTCGGCATGACGATTCCCGAGATCGCCTGGAAGACCACGACCGGCAACCGGGAATACGACCCCGAAGAGATGCGGGCGGCGGTCGCCCAGGCCGCCGCCGACTACCCCGACATGCTGGAGAGCGTGAACATGGCCGGCTACGAGGATCCGCAGGCCGTCCGCGCCATGGCCTTCGACTTCGGCCTGCTGTCGATGCTCGACGGCCTTGAGCGGCGGCTGGCGACGTAGCAGGATCCCAGGCATGAGCGATTTCCGTGCCGCCCGCGACTTCCTGCTCGGGGCCGATCCCGCCACCGCCCGCAGCGACTTCCGCTGGCCGGAGCTGACCGAGTTCAACTGGGCGCTCGACTGGTTCGACGGGGTGCTGGCCACCGAGACCCCCGACGCCGTCGCTCTCAAGATCGTCGGCGGGAGCGGCGCCACCTACACCTTCGCCCGGCTGTCGGCCCGCTCCAACCAGGTCGCCAACTGGCTGCACGAGCAGGGGGTGCGCCGGGGCGACCGGATCCTGCTCATGCTGGGCAACCAGGCCGAGCTGTGGGAGTCGCTGCTGGCCGCGATGAAGCTGGGCGCGGTCGTCATCCCGGCCACCACGCTGCTGACCGCCAAGGACATCACCGAGCGGATCGAGCGCGGCGGCGTCTCCCACGTGATCGCCAACGCCGCCGACGCCGGCAAGTTCGGGGCCGGCGAATACACCCGGATCGGCGTGGGTGACGCCTACAACTGGCTGCCGTACCACGAGGCGTACGAGGCCCAGGAGAGCTTCACCCCCGACGGGCCGACCCGCGCGGACGACACGCTGCTGCTCTACTTCACCTCCGGCACCACCTCGCAGCCGAAGCTGGTCGAGCACACCCACGCCTCCTACCCGGCCGGGCACCTGTCGACGATGTTCTGGATCGGGGTCAGGCCGGGCGACGTGCACCTCAACGTGTCCTCGCCCGGGTGGGCCAAGCACGCCTGGAGCAACGTGTTCGCCCCCTGGAACGCCGGGGCGACCGTGCTGATCCACGACTACCAGCGCTTCTCCGCGCCCGCGCTGCTGGAGGTGCTGCGCGACGAGCGGGTGACCACGTTCTGCGCCCCGCCGACCGTGTGGCGGATGCTCATCCAGGAGGACCTGGCCGCGTGGAAGCTGCCCCTGCGTACGGCCGTGGCCGCCGGCGAGCCGCTCAACCCCGAGATCATCGACCAGGTCGCCAAGGCGTGGGGCCTGACGATCAGGGACGGGTACGGCCAGACCGAGACCACCGCGCAGATCGGCAACGCCCCCGACGAGCCGGTCCGGCCCGGGTCCATGGGGCGGCCGCTGCCCGGCTACGAGGTCGTGCTGATCGACCCCGTCTCCGGTGACCAGGGCGACGACGGAGAGATCTGCCTGCCGCTGGACGGCCGCCGCCCCCTCGGCCTCATGTCCGGATATGTCGGTGGATCGTCGGAGGCCATGCGCGGCGGCTTCTACCACACGGGCGACGTCGCCACCCGAGACGCGGACGGCTACATCACCTACGTGGGCCGGACCGACGACGTCTTCAAGGCCTCCGACTACCGCATCTCGCCGTTCGAGCTGGAGAGCGTCCTGCTGGAGCACCCCGCCGTGACCGAGGCGGCCGTGGTGCCCGCCCCCGACCCGGTACGCCTGGCCGTGCCGAAGGCGTACGTGACGCTCGCCCCGGGGTTCGAGCCGGACGAGTCGACCGCGCGGTCGATCTTCGAGCACTGCCGGCGGGAGCTGGCCCCGTACAAGCGGGTGCGGCGGCTGGAGTTCGACGAGTTGCCGAAGACGATCTCCGGCAAGATTCGCCGCGTTGAGCTGCGCGTACGCGAACCCCGGCGGGAATACCGCGAAGAGGATCTCAACCCATGACAATGGGGGCAAAGTGTAAATTCACCTATGGCCGTTCTTACAGGCTGATCGGCTAGGCTCTGCCCCGTGTTGCCCACCATCGCCGATGTCCTCGCTCTTGAGACCGTGCGCCGGGGCGGCCCGCGCGTGGTCGCGGGCGCCGACCGGCTCGACACCAAGGTGCGGTGGGTGCACGTCGGCGAGATAGCCGACATCGCCCACCTGCTGCGCGGCGGGGAGCTGGTGCTCACCACGGGGGTCGCCCTGCCCGAGGACCCGGAGAAGCTCGCCGACTACATCGGCGAGCTCTCCTCCGTGGGCGCCTCGGGGCTGATCGTGGAGCTGGGCCGCAGGTTCGTCCGCGAGCTGCCGCGGGCCGTGGTCAAGTCTGCCGAGGAGCACGGCCTGCCGGTCGTCGTGCTGACCCGGGAGACGCCGTTCGTGCAGATCACCGAGTCGGTGCACGCCCGGATCATCGACATCCAGCTGGAGGAGCTGCGCGCCTCCGAGCAGCTCCACGAGGTCTTCACCGAGCTGTCGGTCGAGGGCGCCTCGCCGGCCGAGGTGCTGGCCCAGGTGGCCCGGCTGTCGAGCCGGCCGGTGCTGCTGGAGAACCTCGCGCACCAGGTGCTGGCCTGCGAGTCCGCCGGGCGCGACGCGGGGACGCTGCTGGCGGGATGGGAGACCAGGTCGCGGGCGGTGGCCCCGGCGGAGCGCACCGCGTACGACCCGGCCTCGGGCTGGCTGGTCACCACGGTCGGGGCGCGCGGGCAGGACTGGGGACGGCTGATCCTGCTCTGCGACGGGCAGCCGTCGCCGCGCGACATGGTGCTGGCCGAGCGCGCCGCCACCACGCTGGCCCTGGGCCGCCTGCTGGAGCGCCACCAGGAGTCGCTGGAGCGCCAGGCGCACGGCACGATCATCACCGGCATCCTGACCCACGCCTACTCCGACCCCGACGAGGCCGCCGCCCGCGCCCGCGCGGTGGGCGTGCCGCTCACCGGGCGCAAGCTGATCAGCGTGGTGATCAGGCCGACCGAGCCCATCGACCAGGCGCTGGACGGCCAGGCGCAGCTCGGCGAGCTGGCCGAGGCCACCGCCGCCGCCTGCCGCGACGCCCGCCTGCCCGCCCTGGTGGGCGCGCTCGACCAGGAGCGGGTCGGGGTGCTGCTGCCGCTCCCGCCGCGCACGCAGGCCGAGACCGCGCTGACCTCGCTCGCCGAGCGGCTGCGCGTGCTGTGGCGGCCCGGCTCGGCGTTCGTGCTGGCGGCGGGCTCGGTGGTGGAGTCCATCAGGGACGTACGCCGCAGCTTCCTCGAGGCCGAGCAGGTGGCCGACGTCGCCGTCCGCCAGCCCGACGGCCGGCCCTTCTACCGGCTGCCCGACCTGCGCCTGCGCGGCCTGCTCCACCTGCTGCGCGACGACGCGAGGATACAGACGTTCGCCGAGCGGGAGCTGGGGCCGCTGCTGGCCCACGACGCGCAGCGGGGCGGCGACCTGACCCGGATCCTCCGCGTCTACCTGGACTCCGGGCGCAACAAGGCCGTCGCCGCACAGAAGGCCCACCTGTCCAGGCCGGCCTTCTACGACCGCCTGCGGCGCCTCGAACGCATCCTCGACACCGACCTCGACGACGTGGAGTCGTGCCTCTCCCTGCACGTGGCACTGCTGGCGCTGGAGTCGTTCCGCAGGGAGAGCCGTTAATGTGCTGAAATGGGCGATATGTCTGACGTGCTGATGCCCGACGTGGCCGACCTCGGCCGCATGATCGCCACCGCGGGGGCCTTCTCCGTGCCCGTACACGACGTACGGCTGACCCCCGACGAGCTCGCTCCCGAGCAGATCGTCGCGGGCGATCCCGCCACGTCGTCCCTGGAGCTGGGCGACGGACGGGGCATCTGGGAGATCACGCCGGGCGTCGTGACCGACGTGGAGAGCGACGAGATCTTCGTCGTGCTGTCCGGCCGCGCCACGATCGCCGTCGAGGGCGGCACCACGATCGAGGTCGGCCCGGGGGACGTCTGCCTGCTGGCCGAGGGCGCCAGGACGACGTGGATCGTGCACGAGACGCTGCGCAAGGTCTATCAGACCCGGCGGTCCGCGTAGTTCGCGACCTACCGTCGCTAGTGTGCCCCTCTTCTTCAACCCCTTCGAGGCCGCGGCCCACCGGCTGGCGATCGTGCCTCCCATGTTCGACTACTTCGGCGCCCTGGGTCTGCACGCGGTCGTCGCGGCGGCCCGGATCGGCGTCTTCGACGCCCTGCGCCGGCGACCTTCCACCGGCGTCGAGCTGGCCGCCGCGCTCGGGCTCGATCCGCGCGCGGCCGACGCGCTGTTACGGGCCCTGGCCGGGCTCGGCTACCTGAGAGCCGGCGGCGGCCGCTACCGGCTGACCCGCACCGCGCGGCTGTGGCTCACGACCGACTCACCGACGTCGCTGGTGGCGGGGCTGGAGTTCTGGGAGCGTACCGCCTGCGTGATCTGGCCCAGGCTGGAGAAGGCGGTGCGCGACGGGTCGCCGGTCACGCCGTTCTACGCGCTGCTGGAGAGCGACCCCGAGCTGTCGCGCTCGTTCCAGGCGTGGACGGCGGCGGTCGCGGGCCGCCAGGCCCCGGCCACGGCGCGGGCCATCCCCGTGCCACGCGGCGCCCGCCGGGTGCTCGACGTGGGGGGCGGGCACGGCCTGTTCAGCGTGGAGCTGCTGCGCCGCCACCCCGGGCTGCGGGCCACCGTGATCGACCTGCCGCGGGCGCTGGAGGCCGCCGCCGAGCATCCCCGACTGACGCTGCGCGCCGGGTCGTTCCTGGACGACGACCTCGGCGACGGGTACGACGTCGTCATGCTGTTCAACATCGTGCACGGGCTGACCGACGAGGAGGCGGCCCAGCTGTTCCGGCGCGTGGCGGCGGCGCTGAACCCGGGCGGCACCATCGTGGTCGGCGACCAGTTCTCCGACAGCGTCATGCCGGGCCGGGCCAGCCGTACCCTGCTGCGCCTGCTCGACCTGAACTACCTGGTCACCGTGGGCGGCAGGGTACGCGCGCTGCGCGAGGTGGCGGGCCTGCTGCGGGCGGCCGGTTTCCGCGGGGTCCGGCACCGCCGCCCGTTCGGCTCCCCCGCCACGGAGCTGGCCGTGGCTAGAACCCCATCGCGGCCCTCACCTCGTCGAGCGTGAGGACCGCCCGCTCGCGGGCCCTGGCGTTGCCGTCGGCCAGGATCTGCCGGACGTCGGCCGTGGCCAGCTCGGCCCGGCGCCTCCTGATCGGGCGCAGGAACTCGTTGACCGCCTCGGTCGCCACGCGCTTGAGCGTGGCGGCCCCGCCGTCCCCGATCTCGTCGGCGAGCTCGTGCGGCGGGCGGCCCAGGCACAGGCCGGTCAGCGTGAGCAGGTTGGCCACCTCGGGCCTGCGTACCTCGTCGAACGTGATCAGCCGGTCGGAGTCGGTGCGGGCCCCGCGGATGAGGGCGGCCGTCTCGTCCTCGGTGGCCGACAGGGCGATCGCGTTGCCCCGGCTCTTGCTCATCTTGCCGCCGTCCAGGCCCTTGAGCAGCGGTTGCTCCCCCAGCAGGGCGTCCGGCAGCGGGAACACCGCGCCGTAGCGCTCGTTGAAGCGCCGCGCGACCAGCCGCGTCACCTCCAGGTGCGGCAGCTGGTCCTTGCCCACGGGCACCAGCGTGCCCTTGCAGAACAGGATGTCGGCCGCCTGGTGCACCGGATAGGTGAACATCAGGCCGCTCACCGCCTGCTGGGAGCTGTGCGCGATCTCGTCCTTCACCGTGGGGTTGCGCCGCAGCTCGGCCACCGACACCAGGCTCAGGAACGGCAGCAGGAGCTGGTTCAGCTCGGGGACCGCGCTGTGCTGGAAGATCGTGACCTTGGCCGGGTCGATGCCGACCGCGAGATAGTCGAGCAGCAGCTCGGTGGTGTGCCGCCGGATCTCGCCAGGTACGTCACGGTCGGTGATCACCTGATAGTCGGCGATCAGCACGTACATCGGATAGCGGTCCTGCAGCTCCACCCGGTTGGCCAGCGAGCCGAAATAGTGGCCGAGATGCAGGCGGCCCGTCGGGCGGTCACCCGTGAGCACGACGTCGTTCATCAGGTCTCTCTCCTTTGGGATCATGCCGTCCCGGAGAGGAACCACCCGCTTGCCGGGGCCGTCTCGGGGACGGCCCACGCATGGGAATTCAGCGGCCGTCTGTCGGCCGCCACCACATGCAGATGCGAGTCATATACGAATGGTATCGGTTCGTGGTGTCAATCTCGTAACCTCTTTACTCGTTTGGCGTGTTCCCCTGACCCGGAGACCTTGATCTCGCCACTATGGTGCGGTCCCTTTTCCGCCCTCTGGAGAGTTCATGTCTCGACGCACCCTCGCCGGCGGCCTGGCCATAGCCGCGGCGCTCACCCTCACCGCGCTGCCCGCGACAGCGGAGCAGCTGTCGGTGAGGTTCCCGTCGGCCAAGTTCCCGCTGGGCACCCGGCCCGTGCCGACCAAGACGATGACCGCCGTGACACAGGGCATCGACCTGTACGACGTGAAGGCGGGCTCGCACACCGACGGTTACACGGTGACCGTCCTGATGCCCAACGGCCGCGACACCGGGACACTCCCGAACGCCGAGACCAAGGTCGCCGAGGTGGAGGCGGCCGGCGAGGCCGCCAGCCTGCAGAAGATCGTCCGGCCGGCGGTCGCCGACGCCCCCGCCAAGACCGAGTACATGGTCCGCGTCGGCCTGTGGTCCTTCAAGGACAAGAAGAAGGCCGAGGAGAAGGCGAAGCAGCTCAAGGACGCGGGCCTGAAGGTCAAGGTCGACTACCTCGGCGACGACGGTCTCAAGACCACCGGCCCGTGGGACGCCAGAGTCCTCATGATCGACGTCAAGACGTTCCGCGGCTCGTACGCCGCCTCGCTCGGCACCAGCGTGGCCAAGCGGGAGACCGTCTCGTCGATGGCCAAGGCCCGCAACGCCATCGTCGGCCTCAACGGCGGCTTCTTCAACATCCACACCGACAAGGCGCTGCGCGGCGAGCCCGTGGGCGCGTCCGTGGTCGGCGGCAAGCTGCTGAGCGAGGCCATCGAAGGCCGCTCGGCCGTCGTGCTCAAGGGCCGCACCGCCAAGATCACCGAGCTGAAGACCGACATCACCGCGATCTCGCAGGACGGCGAGCGGGTCGAGGTCAACGGCGTCAACCGGGCCGCGACGACGGACGAGCTGGTGCTGTACACGGAGGAGTACGGAGCCAAGACGCCCACCGGCGGGACCGACGCCGTCCTCGACGCCAACGGCAGGGTCGTGGGCCTGCGCGCCTCGGGCGGCGCGGTGACCGCCGGCATGCGGGTGCTGCACGGCAACGGCGTGGCCTCCGACTGGCTCAACGAGCACGCCTGGCAGGAGTGGACGGTCAAGATCGACACGAAGGTCGTGGACCTGCGGACGAAGCGGGCGCTCAAGCTCACCCCCGACCTGAACGTGATCGCGGGCGGCGTCGGCCTCGTACGCAACGGCAGGGTGAAGATCACCGCCAAGCGCGACGGGCACGACTCGATGAACATGATCCTGCGCCGCCACCCGCGCACCCTCCTCGGCACCACCCGCAACGGCAGCCTGATCCTGGTCACCATCGACGGGCGGCAGCCCGGGGTGACGATCGGGGCGAACTTCGTGGAGGCCGCCCAGTTCATGCGCTGGCTGGGCGCGACGCAGGCGATCAACTTCGACGGCGGCGGCTCGACGGCCATGGTGGTCGGCAACAAGCTGGTCAACCGCCCGTCCGACGGCGCCGAGCGCGCCGTCGGCGACGCCCTCCTGGTCCTGCCCCAGTAAGCCGCCGGGGCCCGCACCGGCGTGTGCGGGCCCTCAGCCCCGTCACCGGCGTACGGGCCCTCGACCCCTCCGTGCGAGCTCAGCCGATCACCGGCAGGCCGGTGTCCGCCTTCACGGCTTTCATCGCCAGGTGCGAGGTCACCTGCGCCACCCCGGGCAACCCGGACAACGTCTCGGAGTAGAACCGCTCGTAGGCCGCCAGATCCGCCACCGCGATCCGCAGCAGGAAGTCCGGATCCCCGAAGAGCC
Organism: Nonomuraea sp. MTCD27; assembly: GCF_041950495.1. Taxonomy (NCBI): domain Bacteria; kingdom Bacillati; phylum Actinomycetota; class Actinomycetes; order Streptosporangiales; family Streptosporangiaceae; genus Nonomuraea; species Nonomuraea sp. MTCD27. The sequence goes on from NZ_JBGNUW010000058.1 coordinate 10,028, forward strand.
GGTGCGCCTCCACCACCTCGGGCATCTCCGCCACCCGCCGCTCGAACTCCGCCACCGTGTCGTGGTCCTCGTACCGCATCACCACCGTGACGAACGCCTGGAACCCGCGCCCCACCGCGCCCCCGTCGAGCAGCGCCCGATAGCCGCGGATGACGCCGCTCTCCTCCAGCTGCCGCACCCGGCGCAGGCACGGTGACGGCGTGAGCCCCACCCTGTCGGCCAGCTCGGTGTTGCTGAGCCGCCCGTCCCGCTGCAGCTCCTGGAGAATCCTGCGGTCAATCCTGTCCATGACGCAACATCGTGCCACGCAGCCCACCGTGTCGGCACGAATCCACCATCGCCTGCCAACCCTCCCCGGCTACCGTCACCACGGAGGAGGTACATCGTCGTGGACACCCGGCTCCTGCTGCTCTTCCTGGGCATGGATCTGCTGCTCATCTGCACCCCCGGCCCCGACCTGCTCTACGTGACGGCCCGCTCCCTCGGGGCGGGCCGCCGGACGGGGCTGACGGCGGTGGCGGGCATCTGCTGCGGTTACGCCGTGCACACCGTCCTGGCCGCCGCCGGGCTGGCCGCCGCGCTGCGCGCCGTCCCCGCCGCCCTGCCCGCGATGCGCTACGCCGGGGCCGCGTACCTGGTGTTCCTCGCGGTCAGGACGCTGATGTCGCTGAGGAGCCGCACCGGCCCCGCACCCGGCTCGCCACCGGCCGAGCCGCCGGCCCAGCCTGCGGGCCGGGTGTTGCGGCAGAGCATGCTCACGGCCCTGCTCAACCCGAAGGGCCTGCTGCTGTACCTGTCGCTGATGCCGCAGTTCATCGCGCCCGGCACGGGACTTCCGCTGGGCGTCCAGCTGACCGCGCTCGGCCTGCTGCACGTCGTGAACTGCGGCCTGCTCTACGGCCTGGCCGCCGTCGCCACGGCCCGGGCCGGCCGCGCCCTGGCCGGCACCCCGAAGGCGGCGCGGCGGATCTCGGCCGTGTCGGGCACGATGTTGCTGGTGGTCGCGGCGGCCACGCTCAGCACCCATTAGCCCCCTTCCACGACAGCCGGACCGCTCGCCCCGTGGGCCGTTCCATCACGGCCACGCCCGCCGCTTCATCGGGCCTGCTCCCCCCAGTAGGCGAGTTGCTCCCTGGTGGTGCGGGTCGCCGGATGGCCGGGGCCGAGCACGCGCTCCCGGACCGGCAGCAGCGCCGCGCACTGGTCCCGGGCCGCCGCCGGGTCGCCCGCGCGGCCGGTCCAGTACGCGAGGTTGGCGCGGGCGGTCAGCGTGTCGGGGTGCTCGCGGCCGGAGGCGCGCTCGCGCAGGGGCAGCAGGGCGGCGTACGCGTCCCTGGCCGCCACCGGGTCCCCCAGCTCACCCGTCCACCGGGCCAGCTCGTGCCGGATCGTCAGCGTGTCGGGGTGTTCGGGCCCGAGCACCCGCTCCCTGACCGGCAGCAGCGCCGCGTACTCGGCGCGCGCCGCCACCGCGTCACCGGCCTGGCCGGTCCAGTACGCGAGGTTGTGCCGGGTGATCAGTGTGTCCGGGTGTTCGGGGCCGAGCACGCGTTCCCTGACCGGCAGCAGCATCGCGCACTGGTCGCGGGCCGCCGCCGGGTCCCCGGCCTGGCCGGTCCAGAAGGCGAGGTTGTGCCGGGTGGTGAGGGTGTCCGGGTGCTCGTGGCCGGAGGCGCGCTCGCGGCGGACGAGGAGCTCGGCGTACTGGGCCCTGGCCGCCACCGCGTCGCCCAGCTCGCCGGTCCACCGGGCCAGCTCGTGGCGGGTGATCAGGGTCGCGGGGTGCTGGGGGCCGAGGACGCGTTCCCGGACCGGCAGCAGCGCGGCGCAGTGGTCGCGGGCCCCTGCCGGGTCCCCCGCCTGGCCGGTCCACTGCGCCAGGTTGGCGCGGGCGGTCAGGGTGTCGGGGTGATCGGGGCCCTGGACGCGTTCCCGGATGGGCAGCAGGGCCGCGTACTGGTCGCGGGCCGCCGCCGCGTCCCCCAGCTCACCCGTCCACCGGGCCAGCTCGTGCCGGATGGTCAGCGTGTCGGGGTGTTCGGGGCCGGACACGCGCTCGCGCACGACCAGGAGGGCCGCGTACTGATCACGCGCCGCCACCGCGTCCCCCAGCTCACCCGTCCACCGGGCCAGCTCGTGCCGGTTGATCAGGGTGGAGGGGTGGTCCGGGCCTTGGACCCGCTCGCGGATGGGGAGCAGGGCCGCGTACTGGTCCCTGGCCGCCGCCGGGTCCCCCGCCTGGCCGGTCCACTGGGCCAGGTTGGCCTGGGTGATGAGGGTGTCGGGGTGCTCGGGTCCGGACACGCGGCTGCGTACGGGGAGGAGCGCGGCGTACTGGTCCCGGGCGGCCACCGGATCGCCCGCCCGCCCGGTCCACTGCGCGAGGCTGTGGCGGGTGGTCAGCGTGTCGGGGTGCTCGGGACCGAGCACGCGCTCGTAGATCGGGAGCAATGCCGCGTACTGCCGCCGCGCCGACTCCGCGTCCCCCAGCTCGCCGGTCCACCGCGCCAGCTCGTGCCGGATGGTCAGCGTGTTGGGGTGCTCCGGACCCTGCACCCGCTCCCTGACCGGCAGCAATGCCGCGTACTGGTCCCGCGCCGCCACCGCGTCCCCCAGCTCACCCGTCCACCGCGCCAGCTCGTGCCGGATCGTCAGCGTGATCGGGTGCTCGGGGCCGAGCCGGTGTTCGCGGATGGGCAGCAGGGCCGCGTACTGCCGCCGCGCCGACTCCGCGTCCCCCAGCTCGCCGGTCCACCGGGCCAGCTCGTGCCGGGCGGTCAGCGTGGCGGGATGCTCGGCGCCCAGCCTCGCGGTCAGGGCCTCGCTGATCTCCCTGAACAACGCCCTCGCCGTACGGTAGTCGCCGCTCGCCCCGAGATACTGCGCGGTCTTGGCCATCCCGGGCGAGGACGGGACGAGCACGGCCAGGATGTGCGGCAGCAAGTGGGCGTACCGGGACCACGTGCCGGCGTGGGCGGGGTCGTCGGGCAGCACGGACTCCAGGAGCACGGCGGCCGCGTCGCGCCAGCGCTGCTGCTCGTTGGGTGGAAGCTGGTCGAGAGTGACGGCCTGCACCAGGCGGTGCACCGACAGGTTCCCCTCCGCCGGAAGGCCGATCAGGCTGTGGCCGCGCAGCGCGGCGACGGCGGCGTTGACCGTGATGGTGTCGCGCGGCAGCCGCTGCAACACCCCCAGCGCGCTGAGCCAGGGGCGCACGTCGCGGAACAGCCGCGGGTTCGGCAACCGCCCGTACGCCCGCTGCCGCCGCACGTCCGCGGCCAGCAACTCGCGCGGGCTGCACCGTTCGAGCTGCGAGAGCAGCAGGTGGTACGGGATCGCCTCGTGGGAGTAGCAGGCCAGCACGCGCAGCAGCGCGATCGCCTGGGGGCTGGTGCGGGCCAGGTTCCTGAACGACAGCTGCCAGGTGGTGGTGACGCGCTCCTGGTATCCCCACGCCTGGCCCTGGGCGAGCAGCTCGGCGCGCTGGTCGTGCAGCAGGTCGAGGTACTCCGAGAGGGTCAGGCCGGTCTCGGCCATGTACGCGGCGGCCTGCTCCAGCGCCAGCGGCAGCGCGCCCAGCTCGGCCACCACGGCGGAGGCGGCGGCGCCGTCGTCCTGCCCCGAGCGCGCCAGCACCAGCGCCGCCCCCGGCTCCGGCTCCAGCACCGGCAGCTCCAGCCCCTGCTCCCGAGGCCAGCTCCCGGACCGGCTGGTGATCAGCACATGCCCGGGTCCCGCCGGAGGGAGGTACGGGCGCAGCGCATCGGCCTCCGGGGCGTTGTCGAAGATCAGCAGCCAGGGGCCGGCGTGGGCGGCGAGCACGGCATGCACCTGATCGACCGGATCTGCGGCGTCGACCGTGTCCCGTAACCCCAGCAACGCCGCCAGCCGGGCGAACGCGGCCGACAGGACGGCCGGGTCGGCGGCGGGCAGTTGCCAGACGAGCTGGTAGTCCTGGTGGTGGCGGTGGGCGTACTCGAGGACGAGGCTGGTCTTGCCCACGCCGCCGAGTCCGTACACGGCGACCACGCACGGCTCGACCGGCCCGGCGATGAGACGCTCCCGCAGCCCCGCCACCACCTCGTCGCGCCCGAGCAGCCGCGGAGGACGGGGCGGGAGTTGCACGGGGCGGGTGGGCACCAGGGGGCGGGGCGGCAGACGCACGTCACCGACGACGTCCACATGACCGACGGTCACGGCGGTCGCCCCGTCCCCGGTCATCGCCACCCCGGCGTTATCCCCACCCACAGCAATGGAACGTTCCATATCCCCTTCGGCTACAGCTGCCCCACGGCCCGCCGCCCGCCCATCCCCCGAGGCCCCGGCACCCGCAGGGACGTCTGCCCCCGCACCCGAGGCCCCGGCACCCGCGGACCCGGCACCCGCAGGGACGTCTGCCCCCGCACCCGCGTCGGCCCCCACTCGGGGCTCGGACCCCGACGACGCGCCAGTCCGCCCCCGCCCGCCAGACCCCTCACGAGGGCCGGACTCTGCACGAGCGTCAGACTCCGCGTGGGCGTCGCTCCCCGCAGTGTCGGAGTCCGCACAGGCGTCGGATCCCGCACGCGCCTCGGACCCCGCGCCACCGGGAGCCTTCGCAGGGCCGGAACCGCATCCGGCGAGCGACGATCCGTGCGGCGGCGGCATCCTGGCCGAAGTGGGACGCCGGCGTCGGCGATGCGACGCAGCCAGCGCACCTGCGACGAGCAACCCGACGCTCCCCAGGGAGATGCTGATCAGGCTGTCCTGCTCGTCCAGAAACATCAGCAGCGTGCCCGGCATCCCCAACGCGTCCGCCATGACGTCCGCCGCCCCGGCGGCCAACAAAGTGAGCGAAACCGGGACAACCATCCAGGTGAGGAGCCGCGAACGCCGGTGTTTATGTCGTGCCGATCCGGAGGTCGGCTCTGAAGGGGGTGACGCCGTCATTCATCCAGGGTGACGGCGTACTCTGACCGACGCCACCGAAACTGCGTCATGCCCGGAAAACACCCTATGCATGGGGAAATAAAAAGAGCCCCGATCATAGCCGATCGGGGCTCTTTCTATAAAGATTGTCCGGCGGTGACCTACTCTCCCACACCCTCCCGAGTGCAGTACCATCGGCGCTGAGAAGCTTAACTTCCGGGTTCGGAATGTAACCGGGTGTTTCCTTCCCGCCATAACCG
>NZ_JBGNUW010000059.1:0-9481 GCF_041950495.1 Nonomuraea sp. MTCD27
TGGATCGCGGCGGATGCTGCTGTCCCTGGCTCAGGCGTGGGTGCTGGGCGCGCCGGTGGCCTGGCCGCTGGTGCTGGGTGATGGACCGGCCCCGAGTGGGCAGCCTCCCACCTACGCCTTCCAGCGCGACCGCTACTGGATCGACCAGGGATCCGGCTCCTCCCGGCACCCGCTGCTCGACCAGGGTGTGCCGCTGGCCGCCGACGACGGGTTCCTGCTCACCGGCCGGCTGTCCCTGGCGACGACCCCCTGGCTGGCGGACCACGCCGTGGACGGCACCGTCCTGCTCCCCGGCACGGCGTTCGCCGAACTCGCGCTGGAGGCCGCCGCCATGGCCGGGTGCGACCTGGTCGAGGACCTGACGCTGCAGGCGCCGCTGGTCCTGCCCGGGTCGGGCGCCGTACAGGTGCAGGTGGCCGTGGGCGGGCCGGACGGGCAGGGCCGCCGCACGGTGGGCGTCTACGCCCGCCGGACCGCGGACGACCCCTGGACGACACACGCGAACGGCCTGCTCGGCACGGCCCCGGAGACCGCTCACGATCGGCTGACCTCGTGGCCGCCGGAGGCGCCCGGGATCGAGCTGGACGACGTGTACGAACGGCTCGCCGCGCGCGGCTACCAATACGGCCCCGCCTTCCGTGGCCTGCGGGCCGCCTGGCGCGCCGGCGGCCACGCCTACGCCGACGTCGCGCTGCCCGACCCGGTACGCGCGGACGCCGACCGCTTCACCCTGCACCCCGCCCTGCTGGACGCGGCGCTGCACCTGGTGGTGGCCGAGTCCGGCGACGACGAGGACGTCCTGCTGCTGCCGTTCTCGTGGAGCGGGATCCGGGTGGCCGCACTCGGCGCCGGCACCCTCCGCGTACGGATCAGCGACCGGGGCGACGACCAGATCTCGCTGGCGCTCTTCGACGGCGCGGGCGAGTGGGTCGCCGGCGTCGACACGCTGGCGCTGCGCAAGACGCCGAGAAGCGGCTCCCGCCCCGCCACCGGCGCCACGGCCTACGCCCTCGACTGGGCCGAGCCCGCCTCGGCGGACGCGGCCGGGCAGCGCTGGGCGGTGGTCGGAGCCGACGCGCTCGCCGACGAGATCGAGGCGGAGCTGGCGGCGGCGGGGACGGCCGCGCCCCGCTACTACGACCTGGTCTCCCTGGCCGACATGAGCGCCGGCGAGATCCCCGGCCTGGTCCTGGCACCCTGCCAGGCCGACCCCGACGACCTGCCGTACTCGGTCCACGACGGTCTGCACCAGGTGCTCGACCTGGTGCAGGGCTGGCTCGGCGACGAGCGGTTCGCGCACGCGCGGCTGGTGTTCGTCACGCGGCCGGGCGACCTGGCGGGCGCGGCGGTGCAGGGGTTGGTGCGGTCGGCGCAGTCGGAGCAGCCCGGCCGGTTCGTGCTGGCCGAGGTGCCGGAGGGCTTCGCGGCCTGGGACCGGGTGGCCGCGGCGGTCGCGGCCGGCGAGACGCAGCTCGTGGTCAGGGAAGACGCCCTGCTGACGCCCCGCCTGACGCGCCGCGAGCCCGCCCCCGGGTCTGCCGCGGACGTGCCGGGGACGGTGCTGGTCACGGGCGGCACCGGTGGTCTGGGCGCCCTGGTCGCGCGGCGGCTGGTGGAGCGGCACGGGGTGCGTGACCTGCTGCTGGTGTCGCGGCGCGGTCTGGAGGCGCCGGAGGCCGGGAAACTGGTGGCCGAGCTGGAGGGCCTCGGGGCGCGGGTCGCGGTGGCGGCCTGCGACGTGTCCGACCGTCACGCGCTGGCGACCCTGCTCGCCCCGGTGTCCCTGGCAGGTGTGGTGCACGCGGCCGGGGTGCTGGACGACGCGCTGGTGGAGGACCTGACGCCGGACCGGCTGGGATCGGTGCTGGCGCCCAAGGCCGACGCGGCCTGGCACCTGCACGAGCTCACCCGAGATCGACCGCTGACGATGTTCGTGCTGTTCTCCTCGGTCGCCGCGGTGCTGGGCAACGCCGGGCAGGGCAACTACGCCGCCGCCAACGCCTTCCTGGACGCGCTCGCGACACACCGCCACGACCAGGGACTGCCGGCGGTCTCGGTGGCCTGGGGCCTGTGGGACGCCGCCTCCGACATGACCGGCGGGCTCAGCCAGACCGACCTCGCCCGGCTGGCTCGGGCCGGCATCGCGGCACTGAGCGTCGAGCAGGGCCTGGAGCTGTTCGACACGGCCCTGGCGAGCGCCGACCCGATCATGGTGGCCGCCCGGTGGGACAGCGCGGGGCTGCGTACCAGGGCCGAGAACGGCGACCTGCCCCCAGTGCTGCGCGGCCTGGTCCGCGCGCCGCGCCGGGTCGCGTCGAACACGGCGGCCGCCGCTCCGGTGGCCGCCGGGCAGGGGCTGGGCGAACGCCTGGCGATCATGGGCGAGGCGGCCGCGCGGCCCCATCTCACCCAGCTCGTACGCGGCCACGTCGCCGCCGTCCTCGCGCACCCCAACCCCGACCAGGTGGACGTGGACCGGGCCTTCAACGAGCTCGGCTTCGACTCCCTGACCGCCGTCGAGCTCCGCAACCGGCTCAACACCGACACCGGCCTGCGGCTGCCCGCCACCCTCGTCTTCGACCACCCCACCGTCACGTCGCTGGCCGAGTACCTGTTCAACACCCTGGCACCGGACGGGCCCTCGCCCGAGGACGCGCTGCGGGCCGCGGTCGACCAGGCCGAGTCGGCGCTGCTGGCCGCGAACGGCCAGTCGGACGCCGTCCGCCGCCAGCTCGTCGCCATCCTGCAGAGCGCGCTCTCCAGGATCGGCGCCACCGCGGTCGCCATCTCGGCCACCGCCCAGAACGGCTCCAGCGGAGCCGCGGAAGAGATTGTCTCCGCATCGGACGAGGAGATCTTCGCCTTGATCGACAACCGAGCCATGACCTCCCCCCTGAGGAACCCGATGGAAGGGCCCGACCATGGCGAATGAGGCTGAGCTGCGCGCGTACCTGAAGCGGGTCGCCCTCGCGCTGACGGACGCCCGGCGGCAACTGGCCGAGGACGAGGCCCGCCGGCACGAACCGGTGGCGATCATCGGGATGGCGTGCCGCTACCCGGGAGGGGTCGGCAGTCCCGAGGACTTGTGGGAGCTGGTCGTCTCGGGCCGGGACGCCATCGGCGAGTTCCCGGCGGACCGGGGCTGGGACGTGGAGTCCCTGTACGACCCCGATCCCGAGGCGGCGGGGACGACGTACACCAGGCATGGCGGCTTCCTGTACGACGCGGGCGACTTCGACGCCGCGTTCTTCGGGATGAGCCCGCGCAGCGCCCTGGCCACCGATCCGCAGCACCGGCTGTTCCTGGAGACGTGCTGGCTGGCCCTGGAGCGGACCGGGATCGACCCCACGAGCCTGCGCGGCAGCCGTACCGGCGTGTACGCGGGCAACATGTTCAGCGACTACTCCCAGCGGTTCATGCACGGCGCGGTGCCGCCGGCCATGGAGGGCACGCTGCTGTCCTCCAGCACGTCGAGCGTGCTCTCCGGCCGGGTGTCCTACACCCTGGGGCTGGAGGGCCCGTCGCTCACGGTGGACACGGCCTGCTCGTCCTCGCTGGTCGCGCTGCACCTCGCCGTACGGGCTCTGCGCCAGGACGAGTGCTCGCTCGCCCTGGCCGGCGGCGTCACCGTGCTGGCCTCGCCCGACGCCTTCGTCGAGTTCTCCCGCCAGGGCGCCCTGTCGCCGGACGGCCGGTGCAAGTCGTTCTCCGCCTCTGCCGACGGCGCCGCGTGGGCCGAAGGCGTCGGAGTGCTGGCGCTGGAGCGGCTGTCGGACGCCCGCCGCAACGGGCACCGCATCCTCGCGGTCATCCGGGGCACGGCGATCAACCAGGACGGCGCCAGCAACGGCATGACCGCCCCCAGCGGGCCCGCCCAGGAGAAGGTCATCCAGCAGGCCCTGGCCGACGCCATGCTCGACACCCGCGACATCGACGCGATCGAGGCCCACGGCACCGGCACCACCCTGGGCGACCCGATCGAGGCCCAGGCGCTGCTGGCCACCTACGGGCGCCGGCGCCCGGCCGACCGGCCCATCTGGCTGGGATCGGTGAAGTCGAACATCGGGCACACCCAGGCCGCCGCCGGCGTCGCGGGCGTGATCAAGATGGTCATGGCCATGCGGCACGGCGTGCTGCCCCGTACCCTGCACGTCACCGAGCCCACCCCGCACGCCGACTGGTCGGCGGGCCAGGTCCGGCTGCTGACCGAGCAGGCCGAATGGTCCCGCGCCGAGCACCCGCGCCGGGCCGGGGTCTCCTCCTTCGGCATCAGCGGCACCAACGCGCACGCGATCGTGGAGGAGTACGTCCCCGACCCCGAGCCGCCGGTCGCCCCCGCCTTCACCGGCCCGCTCGCCTGGACGATCAGCGCCCGCAGCCCCCAGTCGCTGGCGGCCCAGGCCGCCCGGCTGCACGAGTTCGTCACCGCGGGGGAGGGGCAGGACCCGGCCGACGTCGCGTACTCCCTGGCCAAGCGCCCGCCGCTGCCGCACCGCGCCGTCGTGCTCGGCCGCGGCCACGCCGCCCTGACCGACGGCCTCGCCCGCTACCGGCGCCACGAGGCGGCCTCCTCCGAGGACGACGCGGCGCCCGTCATCGAGGGAGTCGCCGGCGAGCAGCCCCTCCTGGCCTTCCTGTTCACCGGCCAGGGCGGGCAGCGGCCCGGCATGGGACGCGACCTGGCCGCCGCCTCGGCGGTGTTCGCCGCCGCCCTCGACGAGGTGTGCGCGGCGCTCGACCCGCACCTCGACCGGCCGCTGCGCGACATCATGTGGGCCGAGCCCGGCACCCGCGAGGCGGAGCTGCTGAACGACACCGCCTACACCCAGCCGGCCCTGTTCGCCTTCGAGGTGGCCGCCCACCGGCTGCTGGAGTCGCTCGGCCTGAAGCCCGCGGCGCTGGCCGGCCACTCGGTCGGCGAGTACGCCGCCGCGCACGTCGCCGGGATCTGGTCCCTGCCCGACGCGGCCCGCCTGATCGCCGCCCGCGGCCGCCTCATGCGGGAGCTGTGCCGGCCGGGCGCGATGGTGGCCGTGAACGCCACCGCCGACGAGGTCGCGCCCACCCTCGCCGGGCTGGAGGACCAGGTCGGGATCGCCGCCGTCAACGGCCCCACCGGCGTGGTCATCTCCGGCGCCGAGGAGCCCTGCCTGGCCGTGGCCGACCACTGGCGGCAGCTCGGCAGGCGCACCCGCAGGCTGTCGGTCAGCCACGCCTTCCACTCCCCGCTCATGGAGCCGATGCTCCCGGCGTTCGCCGACGAGCTGAAGAGCGTGACGTTCGGCCGCGGCCGTACCCTCTCCGTCACCGGCACCCCCGGCGACTGGTCCGACCCCGGCTACTGGCTGGACCAGATCCGGCGGCCCGTCCTGTTCCACGCGGCCATCGGCAAGCTGGAGGAGCTCGGCGCCGGCATCTTCCTGGAGGTCGGCCCGCAGGCCGTGCTCGCCGGCATGGCGCACGAGTGCGTCAGCGGCGACGACGCCACGATCCTCGCCCTGCACCGGCGCGACCGCGCCGAGCCCGACGCGCTGGCCGCCTGCCTCGCCGGGGCCTGGGTGGCGGGGGCGAACGTGGACTGGGCCGAGCTGTCCCGCCACGGCCACCGCCTCGACCTGCCCCCCTACGCCTTCGAACGCGAACGCTTCTGGCTCGGCGCGCCCGCCAGGGGCGCGGACCTGTCCGCCACCGGCCTGCGCGACGTCGGCCACCCGCTGCTGGGCGCGGCGGTCGAGCTCGCCGACAGCGGACCGACCGTGCTCACCGGCCGCCTGTCGGTCGCCGACACGCCCTGGCTGGCCGACCACGCGGTGGGCGGCGCCGTCATCCTGCCCGGCGCCGCGCTGGCCGACCTGGTCCTGGAGGCCGGCACGCGCACCGGGCACGGCGTGATCGAGGAGCTGACGTTCGAGGCCCCGCTGATCCTGCCGTCCCGCGGCGGCGTGGCGATCCAGGTCGTCGTCGATCCGCCGGACACCTCCGGCAGCCGCCCGGTGCGGGTCCACTCCCGCCCGGCCGACGACCACGAGGCCGGATGGACCCGCCACCTGTCCGGCGCCGTCGCCGAGGAGCGGGACGGCGACGCCCGTCCCGACTGGGCCGCCGCCTGGCCGCCCGCCGCAGCCACCCCCGTGGACATCGCCGGCGGGTACGAGCGCCTGGCCGAGCAGGGCTACGAGTACGGCCCCGCCTTCCAGGGTCTGCGTGCCGTGTGGCGGCGGGGCGAGGAGCTGTTCGCCGACGTGTCGCTGCCCGACGAGGTGGACGTGACCGGGTTCGGCATCCACCCGGCGCTGCTGGACTCGATGTTCCACCCGCTGCTGGTCGCCGACGGCACCGAGGGCCTGCGCGTGCCGTTCGAGCTGCGCGGGGTACGGCTGCTCGCCGCCGAGGCCAGGACCCTGCGCGTGCGGCTGGCCAAGGCCGGCGACGACGGATACGCCATCGAGGCCGCCGACGCCGTCGGGCGGCTGGCGTTCTCGCTGGCCTCGGTACGGACCCGGCCGATGCCGTCGGGCTCGCTGGCCGGCCCCGCCGGACCGGTCTCGTACGGCGTGGACTGGGTCGAGGCGGTCGCCGAGCCCGGCGACGCGGAAGCGGTCGTGATCCCGTGCGTGAGCGGGGACACGGACGTGCCCGCCGCCCTGCGGCAGCTCACCGCCCAGACGCTGGACGCCATCCGCGACCCGCGCATGACCGAGTCCCGGCTGATGTTCGTCACCCGGCCGGGTGACCTTGCCGGTGCGGCGGTGCAGGGGTTGGTGCGGTCGGCGCAGTCGGAGCAGCCGGGCCGGTTCGTGCTGGCCGAGGCGGAGGACGGGTACGCCGACTGGGCCAGGATCGCGGCCGTCGGGGAGCCGCAGGTCCGCGTACGTCAGGGCAAGCTCCTCGTGCCCCGCCTGACCCGCCGCGAGCCCGTCGCCGGGTCCCTGGGCGAGGTGCCGGGGACGGTGCTGGTCACGGGCGGCACCGGCGGCCTGGGGGCGCTGGTGGCGCGGCGGCTGGTGGAGCGGCACGGGGTGCGTGACCTGCTGCTGGTGTCGCGGCGCGGCCCGCTAGCCCCTGGAGCGGGGGCGCTGGTGGCCGAGCTGGAGGGCCTGGGAGCGCGGGTCGCGGTGGCGGCCTGCGACGTGTCCGACCGCCACGCGCTGGCGGCGGTGCTGGCTTCGGTGTCCCTGGCTGGTGTGGTGCACGCGGCCGGGGTGCTGGACGACGCGCTGGTGGAGGACCTGACGCCGGATCGGATGGAGTCGGTGCTGGCGCCGAAGGCGGACGCGGCCTGGCACCTGCACGAGCTGACGCGCGACCGGTCGTTGTCGATGTTCGTGTTGTTCTCCTCGCTGGCCGGCGTGCTGGGCAACGCGGGGCAGGGCAACTACGCCGCCGCCAACGCCTTCCTGGACGCGCTCGCGGAGCACCGCCGCGACCAGGGACTGCCGGCGGTCTCGGTGGCCTGGGGCCTGTGGGACGCCGCCTCCGACATGACCGGCGGGCTCAGCCGGGCCGACCTGGCCAGGCTGGCGCGGGCGGGCATCGCGGCGCTGAGCGTCGAGCAGGGCCTGGAGTTGTTCGACGCGGCACTGGCCGGCGCCGAGCCCACCATGGTGGCGACCCGGTGGGACGGCGCGGGGCTGCGTACCAGGGCCGAGAACGGCGACCTGCCCCCGGTGCTGCGCGGCCTCGTCCGCGCGCCCCGGCGGGCCGCGGGCGCCGACCAGGCCGAGAGCCGCAGCTCGCTGATGGCCCGCCTGGCCGAGCTGAGCAAGGAAGAGGGGCTGCGCCTGCTCAGCGACCGGGTACGCGACCACATCGCCGTCGTCCTCGCGCACGGCAACCCCGAGAAGATCAGCGTCGACCGGGCGTTCACCCAGCTCGGCTTCGACTCCCTCACGGCAGTGGAACTCCGCAACCGGCTCAACGCCGACGTCGGCCTGCGGCTCCCCACCACGCTGGTCTTCGACCACCCCACCGTCAGCTCCCTGGCCGAATACCTGTTCAACACGCTGGCCCCGGCCACGCCCTCGCCCGAGGAGACCCTGCGTGGCGCCCTCGAACGCGTGGGATCCATGCTCACCAGCGCCAAGGACGACGGCGAGGCCATCCGCACCAAGCTCGTCGCCGTGCTGCAGGGCGGCCTGGCCATGTTCGGCGCTCCACAGGGTGACAACGCCGACACCGTGATGGAGAAGATCGACTCCGCCTCCGACGAGGAGATCTTCGCACTCATCGACAACGAACTGTGAACAGGAAGGCCCATCGATGAGGACCGAGGACAGGCTCCGCGACTACCTCAGACGCGCCACCGTCGAGCTGGCCGAGGCCCGTCAGCGGCTGGCCGAGGACGAGGACCGCCGGCACGAGCCGGTGGCGATCGTCGGGATGGCGTGCCGCTACCCGGGCGGGGTGGGCGGTCCGGAGGAGCTGTGGGACCTGGTCGCCTCGGGCCGGGACGCGATCGGCGAGTTCCCGGCGGACCGGGGCTGGGACGTGGAAGGCCTGTACGACCCGAACCCGGAGGCGATGGGGAAGTCGTACACGCGGCACGGGGGCTTCCTGTACGACGCCGCCGACTTCGACGCGGCCTTCTTCGGGATGAGCCCGCGCAGCGCGCTGGCCACCGACCCGCAGCACCGGTTGTTCCTGGAGGCGTGCTGGGAGGCCCTGGAGCGGGCCGGGATCGAGCCCGGCTCCCTGCGCGGCACCCGGACGGGCGTCTACGCCGGGAACATGTACGACTACTACTCCACCCGCTTCCTCGACGGGGCGCCGGAGTCGGTCGAGGGCACCCTGTTCACCTCCAGCGCTCCCAGCCTGGTGTCCGGGCGGGTGTCCTACACCCTCGGGCTGGAGGGTCCCTCGCTCACGGTGGACACGGCCTGCTCGTCCTCGCTGGTCGCGCTGCACCTCGCCGTACGAGCTCTGCGGCAGGACGAGTGCTCGCTCGCCCTGGCCGGCGGCGTGACGGTCATGGCCTCGCCGGTGCCGTTCGTGGAGTTCTCCCGCCAGGGCGCCCTGTCCCCGGACGGCCGGTGCAAGTCGTTCTCGGCCTCGGCCGACGGCGCGGCGTGGGCCGAGGGGGTCGGGGTGCTGGCCTTGGAGCGGCTGTCCGAGGCGCGGCGCAACGGGCGCTGGATTCTCGGGGTGATCCGGGGCACGGCGGTCAACCAGGACGGCGCCAGCAACGGCATGACCGCGCCCAGCGGGCCCGCCCAGGAGAAGGTCATCCAGCAGGCCCTGGCCGACGCCCGGCTGGACACCCGCGACATCGACGCGATCGAGGCGCACGGCACCGGCACCACCCTGGGCGACCCGATCGAGGCGCAGGCGCTGCTGGCCACGTACGGGCGCGGGCGTCCGGCTGATCGGCCGGTGTGGCTGGGGTCGGTGAAGTCGAACATCGGGCATGCGCAGGCGGCTGCGGGTGTGGCGGGTGTGATCAAGATGGTGCTGGCGTTGGAGCGGCGGGTGTTGCCGCCGACGT